>NZ_JBKZWT010000240.1:0-5572 GCF_047759905.1 Sinomonas sp. G460-2
CACTCGCGGGCGAGGCGCAGGCCGACCCATGGGACACGGTGGCGTGGGACGCCGACCACGCGGCGGGACGCGCGCCGCTCGAGGTCTCGCTGTGGGCGGACCCGGCGCACGGACGCTACGTGAAGATGTGCACGCGCGACGGCGCGCTCGAGGGCTTCATCGCGCTCGGGATGCCGCGCGCGGCGGCGGAGCTCACCCTGCTGTTCGGAAGCGGCGCGGAACTCCCTGCCGACCGCTCCGTGATCCTGCGCCTCGACGGCCCCGAGAGCTCGCTCGGCGTGCCCGGCTCGGCCGCCGGACCGGAGTCGACGCTGTGCCGCTGCGCTGGCGTGAGTCGCGGAACCGTGCAGGAGGCGATCGTGGGCGGTTGCTCGACGGTCGAGGAGGTCTCGAAGGGGACCCGCGCCGGGACCGGCTGCGGCGGGTGCAAGGACGGAATCCGCGAGCTCATCGAGCAGCATTTCGCAGCCGTTGGGGCCTGATCGGGCGGCCCCGCTGGGCCCCTCGAGCCCCGCCGATCGGCTCGAAAAAAATTCGGCCCCGAAAAACCGGATTCGCGTAACCTTTCCTCCGGCCCCAGCGATTACCTAATTGGAAGCCGGGACGGACTGTCCCCCAGCCCGGCTTTGCTCTGTCCCAGCAGCTGGGCCGGGCTGGAACCTTCCCCCAGTTGTTCCAGCCCGGCCGGGCCCGGGGCTTTGCGGCCTTGCCGCTCGACGCTCCCGTCCGGTTGATCCGCCCCAGTCGGTCCCAGAGCGGAGTGCCACGGCGGGACACCCCCCAGGCGGGCCAAGAAGCGGATAGGAAAGCCGCCCGGCCCCGCCGGCCAGCGCGAGTGCTACCCCTCCACGACGTCGTCGAGCGAGCCGACCGCCTCGGCCAGGCTCAGGTCCGGACTCGCCGCGATGAACGGCAGCAGGAGCCGCTCCTCCTGCCCGACGTGCAGAGCGAAGAGCCTCGCGACCATGAAGCCCACCGCAGCGGCCTTCACGCCGCCGGAGCCCCGCAGTTCGTCCACGAGCCCCACGAGGGCCTGATGCTCTTGAAGCAGCGCCTCGACGAGCAGGCCGGCCTCTCCCGTGGCGTGTGCGCCGGCGTAGAGCGGACCCTCCTCGGCGAGCATGTGCGGAATGAGCTCGTCCTCGCACCACGAGACGAGATTGGCCTGCTCATCGTGAGCGACGTTCCGATCGCCCGCCTCGGCGGCGGCGAGGAGCGAGCCTGTGAGGCCGCGAACCCGTTCAAGCATGCGGTCGTGACGGTAGCCCAAGGCTGCCGCTGCCTCCCCGACCGTATGGTGCTTGCGTTCCATGGCGTCATCATGCGCCGCCCTCCGAGGCCCCTCAAGGGCCGAAAACCCTCACTCCGCGGCGAGGAAGTCGAGCGCGATCTGCACCTCGAGCCGGGCGCCGGCGGCAAGAGCGGACTCGGTGACGTTGAACTTCGGGTGGTGGTTCTGGAACGGGAAGCCCTCCGACTCGTCGCCGCCGCCGAAGAACAGGAAGCAGCCGGGCACGCGGGCAGCATAGACGGAGAAGTCCTCGCTGCCGCTCGTGGCCGGGCCCCACGCGACTCGGTCCTCGCCGAGCGCCGTCGCCGCGGCTGCGAACGCGAGCTCGGCGGCGCCGTCGTCGTTCTGGATGGCCTCGTAGCCTGGCTCCCAATCGAGCGTGAACGTGGCGCCGTGCACGGCGCACACGCCCGCGATGACCTCGTGCACCCGCCGCCGCACGGTCTCGCGGTCAGCGGGGTCGGTCGTCCGCACGGACAGCGCCAGCTTGGCCGTGTCGGGAATGATGTTGGGCGCCTCCCCCGAATTGAAGCTTCCGACCGTGACGACCGCGAAGTGATCCGGCGCGATGGATCGGGAGACGACCGTCTGCAGCGCGAGCACGATCTCGGAGCCCACGACCACGGGGTCGATGCCGTGCTGCGGCATCGAGCCATGCGAGCCGCGGCCCTGGATGGTGAGCTGCCCGCCGTCGTACGCGGTCGAGGCGGCCCCGCGCGCAATGGTGACGGTCCCCGCCTTCTGGTTCATGACGTGGAGCCCGAACACGCCGTCGGCGCCGTCGAGCGCCCCTGCGGCGACGAGCTCGGCGGCGCCGCCCGGCGGCTGCTCTTCGGCGTGCTGGAAGAGGAACGTGACCGTGCCGGCGAGCTCGTCGCGGAGCCCCGCGAGCGTCTTCGCCGCCGCGAGGAGCATGGCCGTGTGCGCGTCGTGGCCGCACGCGTGCATGAGGCCGGGCGTCTGCGAGGCGAAGGGCTCGCCCGTCTCCTCGAGCACGGGAAGCGCATCCATATCGGCGCGCAGGGCCACGGAGCGACCGGGCCGCGAGCCGCGGAGTGTCCCAACGACGCCCGTGGGCGTGGGCCGGGTCACCTCGATCCCGAAGCCCTCAAGCAGCTCCGCGACGAGGCCGGAGGTCCTCGTCTCGTGGAAGCCCAGTTCAGGATGGGCGTGGATGTCTCGCCGCCAGGCGATGAGGGCGTCTTCGTCGATCTCCCAGTTCACGCACCCCAACCTACGCCCGAAAGCGCTACATGTGGACGTGCAGCCTCCGCGCGGCCTCCGAGATCGAGCCGGAGAGCGACGGGTAGACGGCGTACGTCGCGGCGACGTCGTCGACGTGCAGGCTCTGCTCGACCGCGATAGCGAGGCCGAAGATGAGCTCCGAGGCGTTCGAGCCCATGACGACGGCGCCGATCACCGTGCCCGTGCCCTTGCGCGCGATGATCTTGACGAAGCCGTCCGTCGTGTTGCGCATCTTGGCCCGCGCGTTGCTCTTGAGCCGCAGCGTCACGATGTCGCCCGCAACCTTGCCGCTCGCGACGTCCGCCTCCGCAACGCCCACCGAGGCGATCTCCGGCGACGTGAAGATGTTCGAGGCGACGTGGTTGAGGTTGAGCGGCATCACGCGGTCGCCGAGGAAGTGCGCGACCGCGATGCGGCCCTGCATGGCGGCGACGGAGGCCAGCGCGAGGACGCCCGTGCAGTCGCCCGCGGCGTAGACGTTGATCGCCGTGGTGCGGGAGACGCCGTCGACCTTGATGTGCCCGCTCTCCGAGAGCGCGATGCCAGCCTCCTCGAGGCCGATCCCCTCCGTGTTCGGGATCGAGCCGACGCACACGAGGCAGTGCGAGCCCGTCACCTTGGTGCCATCGCCGAGGACGACGGCGACGCCGTCGCCCGTGCGCTCGACGGCGGCCGCGCGCGAGCGCGAGAGGACGTTGACGCCGCGGCGCGCGAAGACCTTCTCGAGGAGCTCCGCGCCATCCTCGTCCGAGCCGGGCAGGACGCGGTCGCGCGAGGACACGAGCGTGACCTTGGCGCCGAGGCCGTTGTAGGCGGACGCGAACTCCGCGCCCGTGACGCCCGAGCCCACCACGATGAGGTGCTCCGGGATCTCGTCGAGCTCGTAGAGCTGGGTCCAGTTGAGGATCCGCTCGCCGTCGTAGCGCGCGGTCGGGAGCTCGCGCGGGTGGGCCCCGACCGCGAGGATCACGGCGTCCGCGTCGATGAGCTCGGCACCGGAGCCCGTCGTGGCCTCGATCGTGTGCGGGGCGGCGAGTCGGCCCATCCCGTCGACGATCCTCACGCCGAGCTGCTCGAGCCCCGCGCGGATATCCTGCGACTGCTGGCGCGCGAGGCCCAGGAGGCGCTCGTTGATCGAGCGGAGGTCCGCGTGTTTGATGAGCCCGCCGTCGGTGTGGCCGAGGTGGATGCCGAGCGCGGCGGCCTCCTCGACGCGGGTCATGAGGTCCGAAGACGCGATGAGCGTCTTGGACGGGACGACGTCGGTCAGGACGGCCGAGCCGCCCAGGCCCGAACGCTCGACAATGGTCACGCGCGCTCCGAGGGATGCGGCAACGGAGGCCGCCTCGTAGCCGCCGGGGCCGCCGCCGAGGATCGCGATGTGGGGAACGCTGAAATCGGGGTTCATCGTCACGGACACCCATTGTGCCCTGACGATGCCGCACCCCACCACTGCGTGCGCCACTCACCCGGGTGATGTGCAGCACGTGACGCCCTGTTTGGCGTGCTCCCACGGCGCGGCACCGTGTGGACGTGCCACGCGGGGTCCGCGTTGGTAGGTTCTACGTGTGACAACTACTGAGCCCTTCCAGCTGGCCCAGGCTGCCGCCGACTACCTCGCGCAGGCCACCGGCGTGCCCTCGCACGATATCGCGCTCGTCCTCGGATCCGGGTGGGGCGGGGCCGCGGACCTCATCGGCGAGGTCACGGCGACGGTTCCCACGAGCGAGGTCCCGGGCTTCTCGGCGCCTGCTGTCGAGGGGCACGTGGGCACGATCCGCTCCGTCCTCACGCGAGAGGGCAAGCGCGCGCTCGTGCTCGGCTCGCGCACCCACTACTACGAGGGCAAGGGCGTCCGCGCCGTGGTCCACGGGGTGCGCACGGCGGCCGCGGCCGGCTGTCGCGTGCTCGTCCTCACGAACGGCTGCGGTGGGCTCAACCCCGCGTGGCAGCCGGGCACGCCCGTGCTCATCAGCGACCACATCAACCTCACGGCCACGTCGCCGCTCGAGGGCGCGACGTTCGTGGATCTCACCGACCTCTACTCGAGCCGGCTCCGCGATCTGGCCCGCGAGGTCGATCCGACTCTGGACGAGGGCGTCTACGCCCAGTTCCCGGGACCGCACTACGAGACGCCCGCCGAGGTCCAGTACGCGAAGCGCATCGGCGCGGACCTCGTCGGCATGTCGACGGCGCTCGAAGCGATCGCCGCGCGCCACGCCGGTCTCGAGGTGTTCGGGATCTCGCTCGTCACGAATCTTGCCGCGGGCATCAGCCCCACGCCGCTGAGCCACGAAGAGGTCATCGAGGCCGGCCGCGCGGCCGGCCCGCGGATCTCCCGGCTCCTTGCCGACGTCATCGCGAAAATTTGAAGGGACCGGGGACACTATGAGCGCAACTCCCGCTGGATTCGAGGAGCTGCGAAGCAAGGCCGAGGCCTGGGCGGAGGCCGACCCGGACCCCGAGACGGCCGCCCAGCTTCGCGCCACGCTCGAGCAGGCCGCCGAGGGGCAGGCCGTCGCGCACCAGGAGCTCGTTGACGCCTTCGGCGGGACGCTTCAGTTCGGCACCGCCGGGCTGCGCGCCGCGCTGGGTCCGGGCCCGAACCGCATGAACAGCGTCGTGGTGCGCCGCGCCGCGGCGGGGCTCGCCGAATTCGTGCGGCGGCGCGTCGCCGAGGCGAAGCCGGGCCAGGAGGACGACGGCGGGTGGCCGCGCGCCGTCGTCGGCTTCGACGCGCGCAAGAACTCGGACGCGTTCGCGCTCGACACGGTCGCGATCTTCACGGCCGCAGGCATCGAAACGCTCCTCATGCCCGGCCCGCTCCCGACGCCCGTGCTCGCGTATGCGCTGCGCGCGCTTGGCTGCGACGTGGGCGTCATGGTGACGGCCAGCCACAACCCGCCCCAGGACAACGGCTACAAGGTGTACCTCGGCGGGCGCGCGGTCGACGACGCCGGGCGAGGCGCGCAGATCGTCGCCCCAGTCGACACCGAGATCGCGGGCCTCATCGCCGAGGTCGGGCCCGTCGGCGAG
>NZ_JBKZWT010000241.1:0-5543 GCF_047759905.1 Sinomonas sp. G460-2
CGACTCGCCGACGTGAGCGCGCCGACCCTCCTCATTGTGGGCGGGGCCGACCGCCAAGTCCTGGGCCTCAATCGCGACGCGGCGGCCCGATTGCGCTGCCAGCACCGGCTCGACGTGATCGCCGGGGCGACACATCTGTTCGAAGAACCCGGCGCGCTCGAGCAGGTCGCCGCGCTCGCGAGCGAATGGTTCACGGGTCACCTCGACCACGCCTAGCCCGGCTTCCTCGCCGGTCTACCCGCCTCCCCCGCCGATCTCCCCGCCTTCGGCGCCCGTCTCACCCACTTCAAGGACGACGACGGCGCGACTCACCGGTGATTCGTAGCGACGCGCCGTGGATTGAAGGCTAAAGCTGGGGAGTTTGGCACAGCTCGTGGGGAAAGCGGCGGAGTCTGGCCGGGTCCGGCACCGAGGATTTGAACAGCCTCCCCTTCAGGCGAGCCCCTGATACGGGTAATGACAGTTCCTCCCAGCTCCACCGATGTGGGACTACCGTCGATTTTCGGGAGCGGGTTTGCTCCTGTGGAACTCCTGGAGGTATCGCATGGCAGATCAGAAGAGCCGAGCGCAGCAGTTGGTGGGCGATGTCGCGCCCAAGTTGGCCGAGCTGACGGACGAGGTGCTGTTCGGCGACGTGTGGGCGAGGCCCGAGTTGTCGCGTCGGGACCGTAGCCTGATCACCGTTGCGGCTTTGACGGCCCTTGGGCGTATCGACCAGCTACGTTCGCACCTCGGCCTGGAGCTGGATAACGGAGTCACCGAAGAGGAGCTGGCTGAGGTCTCCACCCATCTGGCGTTCTACGCTGGATGGCCGGCGGGTATGAGCGCGGCGACCACGTTGAAACAGGTCCTCGATGCCCGCTGAGCCGCAGGGCGGCCGGCAGGAAGGACAGGGAGATCGGTTAACGACGACGGCGACCCCCACCTGTGCGATCAGGTGCGGGCCGCCGTCGGCCGTCGGCCGTTGGTGCGGGTCAGGTCACCAGCCGCGCTCAGCGAGGCGGTGAGGCTGGGGGATGTCGTCGACGTTGATGCCGACCATGGCCTCGCCGAGACCACGGGAGACCTTGGCGATCATGTCCGGGTCGTCGAAGAAGGTCGTGGCCTTGACGACGGCGGCCGCGCGCTGGGCGGGATTGCCCGACTTGAAGATGCCCGAGCCGACGAACACGCCGTCCGCGCCGAGCTGCATCATCATGGCCGCGTCCGCGGGGGTCGCGATCCCGCCGGCGGTGAACAGCACGACCGGGAGCTTGCCCGTCTCGGCGATCTCGCGCACGAGCGCGTACGGGGCCTGGAGCTCCTTGGCCGCGACGTAGAGCTCGTCCTCGGCCATCGTGGTGAGCCGGCGGATCTCGGCTCGGATCTTGCGCATGTGCGTCGTCGCGTTGGAGACGTCGCCCGTGCCGGCCTCGCCCTTCGAACGGATCATGGCCGCGCCCTCGTTGATGCGGCGGAGCGCCTCGCCGAGGTTGGTCGCGCCGCACACGAACGGGACGGTGAACTGCCACTTGTCGATGTGGTTCTCGTAGTCGGCCGGGGTCAGGACCTCGGACTCGTCGATGTAGTCCACGCCGAGGGACTGCAGCACCTGAGCCTCGACGAAGTGGCCGATGCGGGCCTTGGCCATGACGGGGATCGACACGGCGCCGATGATCGCGTCGATCATGTCCGGGTCAGACATGCGCGAGACGCCGCCCTGGGCACGGATGTCCGCAGGCACGCGCTCGAGGGCCATCACGGCGACGGCGCCGGCGTCCTCAGCGATCTTCGCCTGCTCGACGTTGACCACATCCATGATGACGCCTCCCTTGAGCATCTCCGCCATGCCGCGCTTGACGCGGTCGCTGCCGGTGGTGGGAGCCGAGGAGTTTGCTTCAGTAGACACGTACTCGTCTTTCTATTGGCTTCTCACTGGAAGGGGGCCCCTGCGAGAGGGACCTGAAAAAACCTTGGGGTGAACCCCAGTCTATCGCCGCGCGGGGCCCGCCGTGAGCGGTGCGACGCGCCAGAACATCCAGTCTTGGGATGGCCAACTGCACAGCTTGATTCGGCGGGTCCTCAGGCCGGGCCGGACTCGGTGCGGGCCTGGGCGCGCACCGCGAGGATGCGCTGGACGACCGTCACCGCGCTTGCGAGCGCGAGCGCAACGAAAGTCCAGAATAGGAACGGCGTGGGAAGGCCGAGTCCGCACAGGCCCGCGACCACGAGGACGGAAACGAGCCGCTCGGCGCGCTCGGCGATGCCGACGTTCGCCGTGAAGCCGAGCGATTCCGCCTTGGCGCGCGCATAGGAGACGAGGCTGCCGAGCAGGATGGCGACGACGGCGAGGCTCCCCGTCGCGAGATCGTGCCCACCGCCGAGGTACCACAGCGCGAGACCGAGGAAGATCGAGCTGTCCTGAACGCGGTCGAGGGTCGAGTCGAGGAAGCTCCCCCAGCGGCCCGTGCGGCCCGCGATCCGGGCCATGATGCCGTCGACGACGTCTGAGAACACGAAGAGCGTGATCACCACGACGCCCCAAAACAGCTGGCCGAGCGGGAACAGCACGAGCGCGGCGAGGCTCACGCCGGCCGTGCCGGCAAACGTCACAGCATCCGGGGAGACGCCGAGCTTGAGCAGCACGCGGGCGAGCGGCGTGAAGAGGCGCGTGAAGAACTCGCGCGCGTGTCTATTCAGCACTCGTGGCCTTCCCGCCGTCGCGCGCGAGCTCCACCTGGGCGTCCGCACCGCCAGCGGCCCCGTTCTGGGGCCAGGCCTCGGCGATGAGTCCGCGCGTCTCGTCGAGCGTCTGGGTGATCTGCTTGGTCTGGGCGATGATCGGCATGAAGTTGCCATCCCCGCCCCACCTGGGCACCACGTGCTGGTGGAGGTGCGCGGCGATCCCCGCGCCGCCGGCGTCGCCCTGGTTGATGCCCACGTTGAAGCCGTGTGGTCCCGCGACGCTCCGGATCACCCGCATCGCGGTCTGGGTGATCTCGGCCATCTCGGCCGTCTCTTCGGGCGAGATATCCGTGTAGTCCGCGACGTGGCGGTACGGGCACACGAGGAGGTGACCGGGGTTGTACGGGAACAGATTCAGCACGGCGTAGCACATGCGGCCGCGGTAGACGATGAGCGAATCCTCATCGCTCCGCCGCGGGGCGGCGCAGAACGGGCAGTCCTCCTGCTTGCGGAACTGCCCCTGGCCGCCCTTGACGTAGGCCATGCGGTGCGGAGTCCACAGGCGTCCGAACGCGTCCGGGGCCGCGGGCAGCTCGAAGCTGTCCGTGACCTCGGCATCCGGCTGCGGCGTCGGGGCGCCCGTGGACTCCGTCACGTCAGAGGGCCCTCGTCCGGACGGCCTCGACGATGCGCTTGACGGCCTCGTCGACCGGCACGCCGTTGTCCTGGCTTCCGTCGCGGAAGCGGAACGAGACGGCCCCGGCCTCCGCGTCCTCGCCGCCCGCGATGAGGACGAACGGGACCTTGTCCTTGCTCGCGGTGCGGATCTTCTTCGGAAAGCGGTCGCTCGAGGCGTCCACCTCGGCGCGGATGCCCTCGCGCTTGAGGCGAGCGACGACGTCGTCCATGTAGTCGTTGAACGCCTCGGCGACCGGGATCGCGACGACCTGCACGGGGGCGAGCCACGCCGGGAAGGCGCCCGCGTAGTGCTCCGTCAGAACCCCGAGGAAGCGTTCGATCGAGCCGAACTTGGCCGCGTGGATCATGACCGGCTCCTGGCGCGTACCGTCCGCGGCCTGGTACTCGAGGCCGAAGCGCGCCGGCTGGTTGAAGTCGTACTGGACGGTGGACATCTGCCACGTGCGGCCGATCGCGTCGCGTGCCTGGACCGAGATCTTGGGCCCGTAATAGGCGGCCCCGCCCGGATCCGGTACGAGCTCGAGCCCGGTCTCGCGGGCCACACTCTCGAGGACCGCCGTGGCCTCCGCCCACTGCTCGTCGGTGCCGATGAACTTGTCCGACTCGGGGTCACGGGTC
The DNA here is from genome assembly GCF_047759905.1 of Sinomonas sp. G460-2. Classification (NCBI taxonomy): domain Bacteria; kingdom Bacillati; phylum Actinomycetota; class Actinomycetes; order Micrococcales; family Micrococcaceae; genus Sinomonas; species Sinomonas sp. G460-2. The sequence continues at coordinate 3,982 of NZ_JBKZWT010000241.1, forward strand.
GAGAGCTCAAGGAAGAAGTCGTCGAGCCCGAAGTCGCGCAGGAGGGAAAGGATGAAATTCAGGAGGTGCTTGACCTCGCCCGGGGCCTGCTCCTTCGTCACATACGAGTGCGAATCGTCCTGTGCGAAGCCGCGCACGCGGGTTAGGCCATGAACCACGCCAGACTTCTCGTAGCGGTAGACGTGGCCGAACTCGAACAGCCGCATCGGCAGCTCGCGGTAGGAACGGCCCCGCGAGCGGTAGATGAGGTTGTGCATGGGGCAGTTCATGGCCTTGAGCCGGTAGTCCTGGCCCGGCTTCGTGATGTTGCCGTCCTGGTCTCGCTCCTCGTCCACGTGGAGCGGCGGGAACATCGTGTCCGCGTAGTACGGGAGGTGGCCCGAGGTGTGGAAGAGGCCATCCTTCGAGATGTGCGGAGTCCCGACGTACTGGAAGCCCTCCTCGATGTGCCGTTGGCGGACGTAGTCTTCCATCTCGCGCTTGATGATCCCACCCTTGGGGTGGAAGACCGGCAGACCCGAGCCGAGTTCGTCCGGGAAGGAGAACAGGTCGAGTTCCGCACCGAGCTTGCGGTGGTCGCGGCGCTCTGCCTCGGCGATGCGGTCCTGGTACTCCTTGAGGGCCTCCTTGGTGGGCCACGCGGTGCCGTAGATGCGCTGGAGCTGCTTGTTCTTCTCGCTCCCGAGCCAATAGGCGGCGGCCGAGCGGGTGAGCGCGAACGCGTTCGAGATGAGCTTCGTGTTGGGCAGATGCGGTCCGCGGCACAGGTCGCACCAGATCGCCTCACCGCTCTTGCGGTCGACGTTGTCGTAGATGGTGATCTCGCCCGCGCCGACCTCGACGTTCGCGCCCTCCTTCGTGGCGCCCTCCGACTGGTGGTCCTTCGCGCCGAGGATGATGAGCTTGTACGGCTCGTTCGCCATGGCGGCTCCGGCCTCGACCTCGCTCACCGCGCGGCGCTTGAAGATCTGGTTCTGGTTGACGATCTTGAGCATCATCTTCTCGAGGGTCCGGAGATCCTCGGGCGTGAACGGCTCCTCGACGTCGAAGTCGAAGTAGAAGCCGTCCTTGATATACGGGCCGATGCCGAGCTTGGCGTCGGGGCGCAGCTGCTGGACGGCCTGGGCCATGACGTGGGCGGTCGAGTGGCGCAGGACGTTGAGACCGTCCTCCGACGCGATGTCCACGCCCTCGACGACGGCGCCACCCGGGATGGCCTGGTCGAGGTCCTTGAGGACCCCGTCGACGCGAGCGACGACGATTTCGCGGCGGCCCGCGAAGAGCTCCGCCCCCGTGGTGCCCTGCGTCACGGTTCGCTCTTCGCCGTCGACGGTCAAGGTGATCTGCTGGGCATCTGGCACGGGTGTCTCCTCTTCATCTGTCGGCTTCATAGCTTGTGGCATACGGGGACCACAGCCAGCCACCGACAAGACTAGCCGAAACCACGGGCCGGATTCGGCCCCGGCTCACGCCGCCGAGCTGGGCTCGGGGAGCTCCGCCGGGAGGTTCGCGAGCTCGGCATGGCCCATCTCGAGCGGGAGCTGCCCCTCGATCGCGTCGCC
>NZ_JBKZWT010000242.1:0-5541 GCF_047759905.1 Sinomonas sp. G460-2
GCTCCTTCCAGTGCGGAACTCGCGGCGCGACGAGCCTCGCGGCGGCCGCCTGGAACTCTCGCAGGGGCCCGAAGTCGCTCTGCCGGGCGGCCGCCTTGAGGACGCCGTATTCCGCGAGCGCGGCGTCCCGCCGTCGCTGGGCGGAGCCCTCGGGGTCGGCGGGGTCGAGGGCCGCGGCCTTCGCGTACCGTTCGGGATCGGCCACGTCGCTCGCGGCGAACGTCATGACCGCGTCCCCGGCCTCGGGGAGCCCAGCGTTCGTCATGACGACGAGGAGCTGGAGGTCGTGGAGGTTGACGAGCCGGTGGATCGTCCCCGGGCTGAACCACAGGAGGTTGCCGGGCTCGAGCTCGTGCTCTTCGTAGCCGGACAGCCGGAGGGTCTCGACGCGCCCCCGCCCGCCGATCACGAGGTAGGCCTCGGTCGACGCCGTGTGGAGATGGGGCGTTCCGCCCGCGGCGCCGTCTTCCGCCGGCCAGTCGTACACGTCGATCCGGGTGAGCGCCGTGCCGCCCGGGAAGCCGACGTGCGCTCCGCCGGTCATGAGCCTGACCCGCCCGAGGCCGCGGCCGCCGTCGTCCGTTCGAAGGCGCCCCGGGCAGCGGAGGCGAGCTCCTCGAGCCGCGGCGCGTCCGCCGCGCCGTCGGAAATCACCACGGCGTAGCGATTGACGAGGTGCTCGCCCGCGCCGAACGGGACCTCCTCGCTGAAGAACGGCGCGGGTCCGAGGCACCCGAACGGCTCGCTGCGGGCGAACCACTCGGGCGGGTGCTGGCCGTTGCCCGGATAGTCCGCGATGAGGATCGTCGAAGCGGCGTCCGTCTCGTCGTGCCGGCCCACGAAGGCCGCCCACGGGTGCCGCGTGCCGCGCAGGGTCTCGCCCGTGGCGCCGCCCGGGCCCACGATCGTGCCGCCCGTGAATGAGCGCGGGCCGCGCCAGAACAGGCCTCCGTAGCCGGCATTCGGACGTCCTTCCGTGGTGGGGGAACCGATGCGCAGGTCTTCGCCCGAGATGTTCTCCATGTCGCTCTCGAAGACGAGCGTCCACGAACTCGGATCCTCGGCCGGCAGAACGCTGACCGTGCGCGTCTCCGCGACGACCGGCGTGCCGTCCTGTCTGTGCCACACGAGCTCGTGGGTCAGGACGAATCGGCCGTCCTCCGCCGTCTCGAGCGCCGCGAACCCGGTGTGCTCCATGCGGCCGTTGTTGTCGAGCTGGACGTAGCCCTCGTCGCGGCGGAACGTGGGCCCGCCCCAGAAGTTCTCGCCGCTCACGTGGGGGAGGGACCACGCGAGCCCCTTGTGCCACAGGTGATCGTGGGGGCGGAACACGGTGACGGTCTCGCCCGCGCGGGTGCGGAGCGGGTGGAAGTACGGGCGCGGCGACTCGCGCTGCGCGTCCGTGGCCCGGTACGTGTAGACGGCCACGTCGGTGCCGTCGAGCGTGACGGTCACGGTACCGGCCTCTTCGTCGTGCTGCCACGTGGGGAGTGCGGCGCTCATGCGCTGACCTCCTCGGAAGCGATCTCGGATTCGACCTCGGCAGCGACCTCGGCGGCAGGGTCCGCGGCGACCGGCTCGGAGTCGATCGACCACGGGTCGAGGAGTCCGTCCATGCGCTCGAAGAAGGGGTTGCCCGAGGCGATCTCACCCCTCGTGATGGGCCTGCCGGTCAGGGCCGAGGCGTAGATCGCGGCCGCGAGCTCGAGCGTTCCGGACGCCTCCGCGAGCGTCACGGGGGCTGGGGCGCCCGAGCGCAGGCTCGCGACGATCGCCGTGTACTGGTCCGCGTGGCTGCTCCGCGACGGCTCGCCGGACTCGGGCCACTCCTGGGCGAGCTCCTCGTGCCCCTTTGCGGGGGTCAGGCGCCAGTCGGCGTCCGTGTAGCCGTAGACGTGCTCGAGCTCGATGCTCGCGTTCTCGTAGTCGAGGCGGATCACTGAGGACTCGCGCGGCGAGATCACCGAATTGACCACCGTGACTAGGGCGCCGCTTTCAAGACGGACGACGGCGGCGGAGACGTCCTCAGTGTTGGTCCGGCGGGCGAGCTTCGAGGCGAAGGCCGTCACCTCGCGCCACGGGCCCCACAGGTGCAGGAGCAGGTCGAACTGGTGGATGCCGTGGCCCATCGTGGGGCCGCCGCCCTCCACGTCCCACTTGCCGCGCCACGGGACGTCGAAATACGCCTGGTCGCGGAACCACAGCGTGTTGCACACCCCCACGAGCGGCTTGCCCAGCGCGCCCCTTTCGGCGAGGCCGCGGACGCGCTCGGCGGCGGCGCCGAAGCGATGCTGGAAGATGCAGCTCACGGAGCCGGCGGAGGCGGCCTCGGCCTCGCGCAGCTGGGCAAGCTCGTGCAGCGAGAGGGCGGGCGGCTTCTCGATCACCACGTGGACCCCGCGCTCGAGGGCGTCGAGGGCGAGCGGGGCGTGCGACGACGGCGGCGTGCAGATGGCGACGGCGTCCACCTCCGCCTTCTCGAGTGCTTCGGCGAGCGTCGCTGCGGTGTGGCCGATGTTCCACTTCTCGGCGAACGCCGCGGAGCGCCCGGGATCGATGTCGATGGCGGCGGTGAGGACGACTCCCGGCTGGGCGGACAGGGCCTTCGCGTGGGAGTTCGCGATGCCTCCCGTGCCGATGATGGCGAAGTGAAGGGGTTTCGGCTCGATCGGGGCAGTACTTGTGGGTGTCATGGCTGCTTTCGGACTACTTCTTGATCATGGACTTGAGTTCGCTGATGAGTGCTGGGGCCGACTGGTCCGGGGTCTTGCGCTCGAACATGATGTCGGAGGCGTAGCGGGTCAGGAGCTTGCCGAGCCCGCTGGCTCCCGCCGGGGCGATCGCGGGCGACTGCTGGACCTTGCCCTGGATCGCGTTCGTGAAGTCGATCGCGGCCTTGTCCGTGGCGGTGAGCTTGGGCGTGATGGCGCTGCGGACCGACGTGTTCGCGGGGATGCCGCGCTCGGTGAGCATGATCTCGCCCGCGGCCTTGCTGTTGGTGAGGTAGTCGAGGAACTTTGCGGCGGCGTCAGCGTGCTTCGTGCGGGAGGACACGGACCAGAACATCGAGGACTTGAAGTATTCGCCGGGCTTGGCCTGTGATTCGCCGGGCGGCCGGAGGAGCTTGAGCTCGTGGCCCGCGGCCGCCGAGTAGGCGGTGAGCTGGGTGTCGAAGAGGGGCGCGAACGCGGCCTTGTTGGTCGCGAGCCGCATCTGGCTGAGCGTCGCGGTCGAATCTTCGACGATCGCCGACGGCTGCGGAGTTGCGCCGGACTTGATGAGCGCGAGCAGGTTGTTCCAGAAGGAGACGAGGGTGTCCGGGTTGAGGACCACGTTGGCGTTGTCGTCGAAGACCTTGTCCCCGTGCTGCCCGGCCCAGACGTAGAGGGCGGTGTCGTCGAAGCCTGGAATGATGCCCGCGATCCCGGGGAGCTTCTGGGCCACTTGCTGGCCCAGGCGGTTGAAGTCATCCCAGCTCCACGTCGAATCGTCCGGCATCGGGATCCCGGCCTGCTGAAGGAGTTGCGGGTTCGCGGCGATCGACGGCGAGGCGACGCCCGTCACGAGGGCGTAGAGCTTGCCCTTGGCCTGCCCCGAGTCGAGGAGGCTCGAGTCGATGCCGGACGTGTCGAGGCCGTTGATCTTCTTGAGATCGAAGAGGGCCCCGCGGTCGCCGTATTCGCGGAGGTAGCTCCCATCCATCTGGATGATGTCTGGCGCGTTGTTCGCGGCGACCTGGGTGGCGAGCTTGTCCCAGTAGCCGTTCCAGTCGCTGAATTCGCCCGTGACCTTGATGTTCGGGTTTTCCTTCTGGAAAGCGTCGATGACGCCCTGCGACGCCTTCTGCCGGGCGTCGCCGCCCCACCAGAAGAAGCGGAGGGTCACGGGGCCGGTGTCCTGCGAGGCCGAGTTCGCGTTGCTGCAGCCGGAGAGGAGCGCTGCGGAGGCCGCGAAGGCAACCGAAAGTTTGAGGGTTTCCCTGCGGGTGAGATCAGATCGCATCGTCGCGGATCCCTTCTGGGGGTAGGGGCATTCGGAAAAAGTGATCGGTCACTAAATAATGTGTGACCGATCACTTTTTCGTCAAGGGGTTGCCGGGGACTCCTTTCGAGACCGGAACGAGGATTCGGGCACAGCCGAATGGTTAAGACTGTCGGTGCCGAGCCCTACAGTTGGCTGGTGATCGATCTCACCCAGCCTCTGGAACTCCGCGGAGCGCGCCCATGACGCGCCGCACGTGGCTCCTCTTCGTTGCGATGTGCCTCATCTGGGGCGTCCCATATCTGCTCATCAGCGCGTCCGTCGCGGAGGTGAGCCCCGCGATGGTCGTGTTCTCGCGCACGGCGATCGGCGCCGTCGTCCTTCTGCCGTTCGCGTGGCGGCAGCTGCGCGCGGTGTGGGCCCACCGCTGGCCCGTGCTCGCGTTCGCGCTGCTCGAGATGGTGGGCCCGTGGTTCCTCCTGAGTGACGCCGAACGGCATCTCTCGAGCTCCCTCGCGGGGCTGCTCATCGCGTTTGCGCCCGTGCTCGCGCTCGTCGTCGCGCGCATCATCGGGCTCGAGCGGCGGATCGGCGGCCTCCGCGTCCTGGGCCTCGTCGTTGCCGTGGGCGGCGTCGCGGCGCTTGGCGGCGGGGGCATGGAGTCTTCCGGCGCGTGGCCCGTGGTCGAGATGCTCCTCGTGGCCGTGGGCTACGCAATCGCGCCCCAGGTCGCCGCGGTCAAGCTGCGGGACGTGCCGGCCCTGCCGATGACGGCGGTGTGCCTCACCATCGCGGCGCTCATTTCGGCTCCGTTCGCGGCCGCGACGTGGCCTTCCACGGCGCCCTCGCTCACGGCCGTCGGATCGCTCGTGCTCCTTGGGCTCCTGTGCACGGCGCTCGCGTTCCTGCTGTTCTTCCGGCTCATCGCCGAGGCGGGCCCCGCCCGGGCGACCGCGATCGCGTACGTGAACCCCGTCGTCGCCCTCGCTCTCGGTGTGAGCCTCCGCGGCGATCCGCTCACACCGCTCATCGGTGCCGGCGCCGTCCTGGTTCTCGCGGGGACGTTCCTCGCGACGCGCCGCTCGCGCCACGAGTTCCCGACCCCTGCGGCCCCCGATGCCGCGGAACACGAGGGAGCGCCGGCGGCCTGACCGTCCTGACCGTCCGTGGTGCGCCACGGCCGTCTGCCCTGCCGCATGGCCGTCTGCCCTGCCGCATGGCCGTCCCTTGTGCCGCACAGCCGTTCCGGAGAGGCATGACCGTCCCGCATGCGCGACGGTTATGCCTCTTTCCAACGGTTGAGCGGCTCAACGGACGGTTGAACAGCAGAGGGGACGGTTGGGGCGGCGTCGGGGCGGTTTGGCAGCCCGAAAACGGTTGCCGGAACCGTTACCGATCCAACCCGCCGAGCAGGTCCCCGAGACGCCGAACCGCGTCCCGCGTGCTCGGCGCGAAGCCCTCCGGGTGCAGGGAACCGGGCAGCGCGAGTGCGGTGTCGTAGGGGAGCGCGATCGCCGAGGTGCCCGGTCGCTGGCTCAGCACCGAGGCCAGGCAGGCGTC
>NZ_JBKZWT010000243.1:0-5508 GCF_047759905.1 Sinomonas sp. G460-2
GGCCTGCTCGGGGTCCGCGCTCGCCGTCAGGTACGGCGACGAGTCGCTGCGGATCGAGGGCACGGCCCGCCGGATCGCGTCGGAGGCCGAGGGCGTCGCTGCATCGGTCCGCACGGCGGCCTCCGCGTACGAGGAGGAAGAGGCCCGGCGTGCCGCAGCAGTCGACGGGCTCCAGAACTTCCTCGCGGGCTCGGAAATCGTGCCCCTTCTGCTGAGGCAGTTCGGGCTCGGGGGCTTCGCCGACCTCATGAGGCGTTCGAACGAAGGCCCGGGCAGGACCCTCGCCGGGATGGCCCGTGAGGCTGCGAGTGGCGGGATCGAGGATTCTCGCGAGGGCGCGCTCGCGGTCGATCGGGCGCGGGTGGCCGCCGGTTCGGGCGATCCAGGGACGTTCGCCTACTCGCTTCGAAGCCTGCGCACGGCCCAAACCCAAGTGCCTCTCGACGACGGATCGAGCGTGCCGGAATCGTCGATTCTCGTGGAGCGATTCGTGCGAGCGGACGGGACGGTGGCGGTCTTGGTCACGGTTCCCGGTACCCAGACGTGGAGCCTCGACGACGCGAACCTGATGGACAGCGAGGGGATTCTGGACGGGATGGCCGCCCGGGACAGCCAGATCCGTGAGCTCATCCGCCAGGCCCTCGCGGAACAGGAACTCGGGCAGGACGACGAGGTGGTGTTTACGTGCTACAGCCAGGGGGTGATCCACGTGATGGGACTCCTCGAAGACGAGGAGTTCCTTGCGAGGTACCGGGTCTCGGCCGTGACGGCCGTCGGCGGGCCGGTCACGGCATTCAAGCCGCCCGGCGCCATCCCCGTCCTGAGCCTCACGAACGCGGATGACATCGTGCCGGCCGCGGCGGGGAGGATTGGGGAACCTTCGAGCTCGGTCGTGATGGTCCGAACGCCTCCTCGGGGAGGCGCGGCTGAGAGAGTGACCTTCCCCCAGGAAACGCTCGCCCAGGCTCACGACCTCGGGAACTACGAGCGGGACGCCGCCCTGTTGGACGGCTCGTCGAATCCCTCGATCGCGGCGCACGCAGCGATCGTCGGCGCCGCGTTGGGCGGGGCATCGCTTGGCGGACTTCCGCCGCAGAGGGAGCGGCTCGCGTACACGGGTACGGACACGAAGGCCAAGACCGGCCGGGCGAGGCCGGGATCATGAGTGGGCGGTTCGGACCCTCAGCGGTCGCGGCGATTGGCGCCCAGCAGGAAGCCCATGATCGCCGAGACGAGGGAGATGATGATCGCGCCGAAGATCGCCGTCCAGAAGAACGAATCGATCGTCAGATGGACGGGGGTGTAACCGCTCAGCCACGCCGTCAGCGCGAGCATGGCCGCGTTGATGACGAGCGCGAAGAGGCCGAGCGTGAGGCATGTGACCGGCAGGGACAGGAGCTCGACGATGGGCCTGACCAGCGCATTGACGAGGCCGAAGATGAGGCCGATGAACAGGTACGCGAGCACGACGCCAAGGGTGTCGCTGTGGCCGCCGGCGCCGGAATTGGCAGCCAGATCCGCGGCGGCGGTCGAGTTGATCCGGATGCCGGGCAGCAGGAAGCTCGCGACCCAGAGAGCCACGGCGTTGACGACAATACGGAGCAGGAACCGCATCATGGGCCTATCGTTCCACACCCTGCTGTCGCCGCGCTCGCCCCCGCTACCCTTGGAACCATGACTTCTGCACTGAACAGCCGCGACGGCGCCGAAGCAGCCGCCGTCGCCGTCAGCGGCGCCGAGGCCGGTACCCCGAGCCCCGCGTCCGCCAGCAGCCCCATCGCGTCCGTCGACCCCCGCCCCGCGTCCGTCGATCCGCGTTCCGTGATCGGCCGCCTCCCGAAGTACGCCGCAGGCAAGCCCCCGGCCCCGATTCCGGGGCTCGAGAGCTTCAAGCTTTCCTCCAACGAGAACCCGCTCCCGCCGATTCCGGCGGTGCTCGAGGCGATCGCGGCCCAGACCGCCGTCAACCGCTACCCGGACGCAGTGGCGACGGCGCTCCGCAAGCGGCTCGCGGAGTTCCTCGACGTTCCGGCCGAGGACATCGTGACGGGCGGCGGGAGCCTCGGCGCGCTCAATCAGCTTCTCGCAGCGTTCGCGGGGCAGCAGGACGACGGCGTGCAGGAGGAGGTGCTGTACGCGTGGCGCTCCTTCGAGGCATACCCCATCTCGGTGGGTCTGGCCGGGGCGAAGAGCGTGCAGATTCCTGTCACGACGGACGGTCGCCACGACCTCGAGGCGATGGCCGCCGCTGTTACCGAGCGCACGCGAGTCGTGCTCCTGTGCACTCCGAACAATCCGACCGGCCCCGCGCTGCGCCGGGAGGAGACGGAGCGCTTCATCGAATCGGTGCCGGGCAACGTTCTGGTCGTAATCGATGAGGCGTACCAGGAGTTCGTCCGGGACCAGGAGGCCGTGGACGGCATCGCGATGTACCGCAAGTATCCGAACGTCGTGGTGCTGCGAACGTTCTCGAAGGCGCATGGCCTAGCGGGCCTCCGCGTGGGCTATTCGATCTCGCGCCCCGAAGTGACCCAGCACCTCCGCGTCGCCGCAGTTCCGTTTGCCGTGTCGACGGTGGGGGAGCACGCCGCGATAGCGTCCCTCGACCATTTCGCCGAGGTTGTAGAAAGGGTACAAACGCTCGTCGACGAGCGGGATCGGGTCATTGCGGGGCTTCGCGAAATCGGCTGGTCCGTTCCGGACGCACAGGGCAACTTTGTGTGGCTCGATCTCGGCGAGGCGACGCAGGACTTCGCGGCCCTCGCCGCAACCCAAGCGCTCTCGGTGCGGGCCTTCGGGAATGAGGGCGTCCGGGTCACCATCGGGGAGCCGGAGGCGAATTCGCGAATCCTCGAGCTCTGTAGAACCTTCACAAAAGCCCCGATAGCTTCCTAGCGATTAACCTATGCTCTGCGGCCCAGCCGCACTCTGTAGAGTGACAGCTGGGCCGCAGGCATATATTCCGAATGTGGAATACATTCCGGAAAAGGAATATATATCGAGGCGGCGGACTGTCCGGACCACGGAACCACGACCACGGCAGGAGGCGGCGGCATGGCAGGACATCTGCCCACCACCGAGTTCGACGACATCCCGGAGGAATTGCTCGACGAGCTCGAGGCCCTGGCCCACGGGCGAACCGAGGGCCACGTCAACATGGTGCAGCTCCTCGATGAGGAGGGCCGGTTCCACAACGGCTCCCACTTCTCGGAGCGCGCGCGCCGCCTGACCCGAGAGGAACTGCGCGAGCTCTACCGCGACATGGCGCTGATCCGGCGCTTCGACGTCGAGGCCACCGCACTTCAGCGCCAGGGCCAGCTCGCCCTCTGGGTTCCGCTCCGCGGCCAGGAAGCTGCGAACATCGGCTCCGGCCGAGCCACGCTTCCCCAGGACTACATCTTCCCGACCTACCGCGAGCACGGCGTCGCGCTCACGCGAGGGGTCGAGCTCGGCGAGCTCCTGCGGCTCTTCCGGGGTGTGTCCAACGGCGGCTGGGACCCGACGGAGACGAACTTCCATCTCTACACCCTCGTGCTCGCCGCCCAGGTGCCGCACGCCGTCGGCTATGCCATGGGCCTCCAGCGCGACGCCTCCCGCGCCGCCGCCGCGGGGCGCGACGCTGGGGACCCGGCCGCCGTCGTCGCCTATTTCGGTGACGGTGCGAGCTCGGAGGGGGACGTGCACGAGTCGATGGTCTTCGCATCGAGCTTCAAGGCGCCCGTCGTGTTCTTCTGCCAGAACAACCAGTGGGCCATCTCGGTGCCCACGCAGGTGCAGTCCCGCATCCCGCTCCACAACCGGGCGAAGGGCTACGGTTTCCCGGGCCTCCGGGTGGACGGGAACGACGTGCTGGCCGTGAAGGCCGTCACCGAATGGGCCCTCGAGCGGGCGCGCAGCGGCAAGGGGCCTGTGCTCATCGAGGCCTACACGTACCGCCAGGGAGCTCACACCACGGCTGACGATCCAACGAAGTACCGGCTCTCCGAAGAGGAGCAGGAGTGGCTCGCGAAGGATCCCGTGGCGCGGTTCGAGAAGTTCCTGCGCGCCGAGGGCCACGCTGATGACGCGTTCTTCGCCGAGGTCGCGGCGGAAGGCGACGCCCTCGCGGCGAAGGCGCGCAAGGACGTCCTCGCCTTCGAGCCGCCCAGCTTCGAGGAGGCGCTTGGCCACGTCTACGCCGAGCCGCACTCCCTCGTGGACGCCGAGCTGGCGTGGCACCTCGAGTACGAGTCCGGCTTTGAGGACACCGAGGAATCGAACACGGCGGAAGGCGGCCACTGATGCCCACGATGACCCTGGCCAAGGCGATCAACGCCGGGCTCCGTGACGCCCTCGCCGCCGACGAGACCGTGCTGCTCATGGGCGAGGACATCGGCTCGCTCGGCGGCGTCTACCGCGTGACGGAGGGCCTCAAGGCCGAATTCGGCGACGACCGCGTGGTGGACAGCCCGCTGGCGGAGTCGGGAATCGTCGGCACGAGCATCGGTCTCTCGCTGCGGGGGTACCGCCCGGTCGGCGAGATCCAGTTCGACGGCTTCGTGTTCCCCGCGTTCAACCAGATCACGACGCAGCTCGCGAAGCTCCATGCCCGCAGCGCCGGCCGGCTCACCGTCCCCGTGACGATCCGGATCCCGTACGGCGGCGGCATCGGCTCGGTCGAGCATCACTCGGAGTCGCCGGAAGCCTTGTTCGCGCACACGGCGGGGCTGCGGATCATCACGCCGTCCAACCCCCACGACGCCTACTGGATGACTCGCCGCGCGATCGAGTCGGAGGACCCGGTCATCGTCTTCGAGCCCAAGCGCCGCTACTGGCTCAAGGGCGAGGTCGACACCGCGGATCCGGGCGCCTCGACCGATCCGTTCCGGGCCCATGTGGTCCGCGCGGGCACCGACGCGACGGTCGTCGCTTATGGGCCGCTCGTGCCGGTGGCGCTCGCCGCCGCCGAGGCTGCGGCCGGCGACGGGCGGAGCATTGAGGTGATCGACCTCCGCTCGCTGTCGCCGATCGACTTCGACACCGTGACCGCCTCGGCCGAGAAGACCGGTCGGCTCGTCGTCGCGCACGAGGCCCCCACGTTCGGCGGGCTCGGCGGCGAGATCGCCGCCCGCGTCTCCGAGCGCGCGTTCCTCTCCCTCGAGGCTCCCGTGATCCGGGTGGGCGCGTTCCACATGCCCTACCCGGTCGCGAAGATCGAGGGCCAGTACCTCCCGGACATTGACCGCATCCTCGAGGCCCTCGACCGGGCGTTCGCGTACTAGGAGCCGCATGAGCAAGCAGATCTTCAACCTCCCTGACGTCGGCGAGGGTCTGACCGAGGCGGACATCGTCTCGTGGAAGGTCAAGCCCGGCGACACGGTCGCGATCAACGACGTCCTGTGCGAGATCGAGACCGCCAAGAGCCTCGTCGAACTCCCGAGCCCCTACGAGGGCACGGTCCTCGAGCTCCTCGCACCCGAGCACGAAACGATCGAGGTCGGCTCGCCGATCATCGCCATCGGCACCGGG
>NZ_JBKZWT010000244.1:0-5491 GCF_047759905.1 Sinomonas sp. G460-2
CGCCCTCGCGGACGCGGCCTCGCGCCGCGCCGAGGTGACGTTCGCCTACTACGCGACGAGCACGGGCCGGGAGGAGGAGCGGCACGTCGAGCCGTGGGGGCTCGGGCAGCGCTACGGCCAGTGGTACCTCGTGGGGTTCGACGCCGGCCGCGCCGCCCCGCGCGTGTACCGCCTGTCGAGGATCCGGGGCCGGATCACGGTCGGAGCGGAGGGCGCCTTTCCCGCGCCGGAGGAGGGCGCGGTCCACGCGCAGCTCGAGAGTTTCGGCTCGCTTCCGGCCCAGACCGCGAGGATCCGGGCCGCCGAGGGCCGCGCTCTTGAGCTGCGGACCGCGTGGGAGCCCGTCGTCGCCGACGCGCCGGAGGGCTGGGAGCTCGGCGAGTACGCGTTCCAGGACGTCACGGTCGCGGCGGACTATCTCGCGGGCTTCGGCGACGCGCTCGTCGTCGAGTCGCCCGCTGAGCTCGCGGACGCCGTCGTCCGTCGCTTCGACGGTGCCCTTGCGGCCCTCGGCACCACGGGAGCGCGTGTCGTCACCGCCCCGGCGCCCCGGCGCACGAGGCCCTCGGACGAGCGCCTCGAGCGGATCGTGGACCTCGTGCCGTTCCTGCTTCGCGGGCCCGTGGCGGTCGGTGAGGTCGCCGCCAAGTACGGTATGACGGAGCGCGAGCTCACCCAGGAACTCTCCGTCCTGCAGTATTCGGGGCCCACCGACCTTGGCGGCTGGCAGGACTGCATCGAGGTGGACGTGCACGAGGGTGTCGTGAGCCTCGCGAACGCGCCCGAGCTTGCGCTCCCGCGGCGGCTGAGCATCGAGGAGGCCCTCTCGCTCCAGCTCGGCCTGCAGACGCTCCTGCCGATGGCCTCGCCCGACGAGAGGCCTGCGCTCGAGGCGCTCGCCGCCAAGGTGGGCGCGGCGACCGCTCAAGGCGCGCGCTCGGTTCCGCAGATCGACGTCAAGGCCGAGCCGCAGCGCAATGCTGAACTTCTGCCGGTGCTCCGGGCGGCGGTCGCGGGCGGAAGCACGCTCCGGCTCGGCTACCTGAATCCGACGAAGGACGAACGCTCCGAGCGCCTGGTCAACCCCCTCGCCCTCCGCTCGGACGGGGATCGGTGGTACGTCGAGGCCTACTGCCATCGCGCGCAGGAGCGCCGCGTGTTCCGCGTGGACCGGATCGTCAGGCTTGAGCCGAGCGAGGCGCAGCCGTTGCCGGAGGGAGTCACGGCGCGCGCTGAGGGCTGGCTCGTCGAACCGAGTGCCACGGATGTCGAAGCGGTCCTGCGGCTCGCGCCCGAGGCCGCGTGGGTCGAGCATGAATACGGCGCGATCGGCGGCGTCGATCTCGAAGACGGAAGCCGCCGCGTCCGTCTGCGCGTTGCGGGGCTCGATTGGCTCCCTCGCTTCCTCGCCCAGTTCGGGGGATCGGTCGCGCTCGAGGGGCCCGAGACGGCCGTGGCAGTGTCGCGTGTGTGGTTCACACGTGCGCTGCGAGCCACCGGGAACAGATAGGCTCTTCCTCGTGCCGTGGTGGTTCGGGGTCCTCCTGTGGACGGCGCTGCTCGTTGGCAGCGCCGTCGCGTTGGTGCTTGTGGGCTATTGGCTTGTGCGGAAAGCGCTCCGTGCCCTGCGCGACGCCGGGGAGAGTCTCGCCGGGGTCACCATGGACAGCGCTCTTGCGCTGTCCGAGCCAGCAGACGACGGCGGTCACCCGGCTCAGGCCACCAACGCACCGGCGCCGGGCAGCGCGGTTTTCGCGGACCCCGAGACGATGCGCCGCAGCTACCGAGGCGGGAAGTCCGAGCGTCGCGAGGCACGCCGACTCAGACGCGTGGCCCGAAGGGCAGCTCGTGGGCAAGCGCAGTCCCTCCGTGACCTCGGACTCATCTAGACTTGCAGTAGAAGGAAAGGACTTCTTGTGGGACGACTCTTCGATAGCCCGTGGCCTATCGTCATCATCATTGTTGTGGCGCTGCTGCTCTTTGCCGCGCCCAAGCTTCCGGGCATGGCGCGTAGCCTCGGCCAGTCCATGCGCATCCTGCGATCCGAGGTCAAGGAGATGAGGAGCGAAGACGGCAAGTCGACTTCGTCGTCGTCCTCTTCTTCGGGCTCGGCCGAGGGGCCCGTCGAGGGCAAGGTTATCCCGCCCAAGGGCGCTGACGAGGGCGACGGGAACTCCGCCGGCCCGTCCAAGCGCGCCTGAGCGTGGCCGCGGCCAAGGGGCGGAAGGCCAATCCCGAAGGCCGAATGCCCCTCCTCGAGCACCTCCGGGAGCTCAAGAACCGACTCATCAAGTCGGCCATCGGTGTGCTCTTGGGTGCGATCGGCGGCTGGTTCCTGTACGACCCGATCCTCGAGGCGCTGCAGCAGCCGGTCAAGGATATTGCCGCCCGAACGGGCGGCATCTCGGGCGTCAACTTCTCCACGGTCGGCTCGCCGTTCGACTTCAAGCTCCAGCTCGCGATCCAGATCGGCCTCGTCCTCTCGAGCCCCGTGTGGATCTACCAGGTCTGGGCCTTCGTCATGCCCGGGCTCACCGTCAAGGAGCGCCGCTACACGATCGGCTACATGGCGGCGGCGGTGCCCCTGTTCCTCGCGGGCGTGTGGGTCGGCTGGAGCGTCACGCCGCAGGTGGTCCGCGCGCTCACGCAGTTCACGCCGTCGGGCTTCTCTAACCTCATCGACGGGCGCGAGTACATCGACTTCGTCACGCACATGGTGCTCTTCCTCGGGATCGCGTTCCTCGTGCCCGTGGTGCTCGTGGGGCTCAATGCGGCCGGGGTCCTTGCCGGCAAGACCATCCTCAAGGCGTGGCGCATCACGGTCTTCCTCGTGTTCGTCCTCGCCGCGCTCGCCGCGCCCGGGGCCGACGCGATTTCGATGTTCATGCTCGCCGTGCCCCTCCTGGCACTGTTCTTCGCTGCCATCGGCGTCTGCCTCCTGCAGGACCGGCGGCGGCTGCGCCGGCAGGAGAAGCTCGCCGTCGAGTCGGAGGCCGCGGCGGATACCCCGACGTCACGCGAGGACTTGGAGAAGTTCTAAAGCGTGTCGAACCCGCGGTTGGTGTTCGGCACCGCCCTTCTCGGGCGTCCGTTGATCAAGCGACTGTGGGCGCTTGTCGCGGGTTCCCGCGTCTGCCACGCCGGTTTCGTCCCCGCTTGCGCAGGGGCCAGAGCCTTCGTGTCGGCGGGCGTTGGTATCCCGGCCTCGTGCTTCGGGGTCCAGGGCTGGGCGTGGTCCTCGGCCCAGGCTGCGAGGTTTGCCGCGGCGTTAAGGTCGCGGTCGATGGAGAGCCCGCACTCGCCGCAGCGGTAGGTCCGCTCGCCGAGGCCTAGTTGCGTGCGGAGGTGGCCGCAGCGGGAGCAGGTCCTGGAGGAGGGAAACCACCGGTCGACGAGGACAAGCTGGCCACCGTGCCAGAGGCACTTATAGTCGAGCTGTCGGGCGAGCTCGGCCCAGGCGGCGTCGGCGATAGCGGCCGCGAGCGTGCGGTTGGCGAGCATCCCTGTCACGTTCAGGTCCTCGATCGCGAGCCGGGCGTGAGTCTTGGCCAGCTGGTTCGATACCTGATGGAGGAAGTGCTGCCTGCGGTTGCGGATGCGCTCGTGGTGGCGGGCGAGGCGGGTGAGGGCGTCGGCCCTGTTCTTCGATCCCTTCTTTTTGCGGGAGACCGCCCTGGACAGGCGGCGGGTCTTGGGCAGAGCGGCCTTTGCGGCCCTTGGCGCTGCAGCAATCCGGAGCGTTTCCGCCCCGTCCTCGGTCGCGGACGCTATAGGGGTCGATAAGCCGCGGTCCACTCCGACCCAGCCAACCGGTCCGGCTTCGCCCGTCGCGCTGCTGTGGTGATGGGCTTCGTGAATGTCAGAGGCTTCGACGACCAGGCTCACGCTCCATCTGCCGGCACGGCGACTGACCGTGGCGAAGAGGACCCTGGCGCGGCCCTTGGCCAGGAGCCGGCGCAGCGGACGGGTGTCGTCGTGGACCCGCACGGCGCCGATCCCGGGTAGGGTCACCGAGCGAGGGTGAGTCTCGCCGACGCGCATGGTGTTACGGACGGTGCCGTCCTTTGACCGGCTGTGCTTGTTCCGGAGCCGGAAGGCCCCGCTCCCGCCCTTCTTCTTGAACCGTGGGTGGCCGATGTTCTTCCCGCGCGCTTGCCGTTTCGGGAATCGATCCATGCCTTCAGCGCCCTCCCGGCGTGGACGGCGCCCTCTTCGAAGACCTGCTGGCACACCTCTGTTCGCCAGGGCAGCCCGGTCGTCACGGTCTCGGCGGTCCCTGTCGGATCGACGGCGAAGACGCGTCCGGCGGCCTCGGAGCGCTTCCAGATGTTGAAAGCGTTGATCAGATCGAACCCGGTCCACGGAACCGCAAAGGTCTTGCCTTCGTTGTGGGCTTTCCTAGCCTTGAGATTGAGGCGCAGGGACTGGTTGAACGCGAACCGCGCGGCCCCCGCGTGCCGGGCAAACGCCACCGCCTGCTCGGCCGTCGGGTCGAGCCGGTACCGGAACGTCGTGTGCCTTCCCATCACCTCCGAGTCTCCCGGCACTCTCCGACATTTTGGCCATCTGCCAGCCCTGCCATATCCTCCAACTCCCCGACGGAGTCCAGACGTTCTACACCATTTAGGCTGGACTCATGTCCACCGTCCCCGAGAACCTGACCCCCGCCGAGCGTTACGCCTTGGACGCCGAGCGGCGGGCCTTCTCCAAGACCGAACTCGGGGCCTTCGCGGCGGAGCTGCCATTCCCCCTTGACCCGTTCCAGCGCGAGGCCTGCCGGGCCCTCGAAGCCGGACGCGGGGTCCTCGTCGCGGCTCCGACCGGCGCGGGAAAGACCGTGGTGGGGGAGTTCGCGGTGCACCTCGCGCTGCGGAAGGGGCTCAAGGCTTTCTACACGACGCCCATCAAGGCCCTCTCCAACCAGAAGTACGCGGAGCTCGCCGAGGCGTATGGCCCCGATCAGGTGGGCCTCCTGACCGGCGACGTCACCATCAACGGCGAGGCCCCCGTGGTGGTCATGACCACCGAGGTCCTCCGGAACATGCTCTATGCAGGCTCCTCGACGCTTGACGGTCTCGGATACGTGGTCATGGACGAGGTGCATTACCTCGCGGATCGCTTCCGGGGGGCGGTGTGGGAGGAGGTCATCATCCACCTCCCGCGAGACGTCCGGATCGTCTCGCTCAGCGCGACCGTCTCGAACGCCGAGGAATTCGGAGCCTGGCTCGACACCGTGCGGGGAGAGACGGAGATCGTGGTCTCCGAACACCGGCCCGTCCCGCTGTGGCAGCACGTCATGGTCGGCCGGCGTCTCGTTGACCTCTTCGCGACGCGGCAGTCGTTCGACGACCTCGCAGATGCGCACGACCACGTGGGCGATGCGGGGGAAGACGAGGACACCCCTGCCCCGGCAGCGCCGGCCTCGCGTCGCGAGGAGCACCCCCGTGAGCTGACTGCCGTCAACCCGGAGCTCGTCGAGGTTGCCCGCCGA
>NZ_JBKZWT010000245.1:0-5472 GCF_047759905.1 Sinomonas sp. G460-2
CGCGTCGATGACGGCGAAGACCTCGGCGCGGCTTGCGTCCGTCCGCGGCGGTTCGCGACGCTCGAAGGCGACGAGCCCCGAATGGATGCGCGGCGCGGGCCAGAAGACGTTGGTGCCGATCACGCCGGCCTTGCGCATCGTCCCGTACCAGGCGGCCTTGACGCTCGGCACGCCGTAGATCTTCGAGCCGGGCTGGGCCGCGAGCCGGTCCGCGACCTCGTCTTGGACCATGACGAGCCCGTGGCGCAAGCTCGGGAAGTGCTCGAGCAGATGCAGGACCACCGGCACGGCGACGTTGTACGGGAGGTTCGCGACGACGGCGCTCGGCTGGGTGGGGAGGCTGGTCACCTTGAGCGCGTCCGCAAGCACGAGCTCGAAACGGCCGACGGCGTCCGGTCGCCACCGCGCGACCGTCTCGGGGAGCTTCCCCGCGAGGAGGGGGTCGATCTCGATCGCGACGACGCGCGCCGCGGCGTCGAGCAGCCCGAGCGTGAGCGAGCCGAGTCCGGGGCCCACCTCGAGCACGGTCTCGCCGGGATCGAGCTTCGCGGCCGCGACGATGCGGCGGATCGTGTTGCCGTCGATCACGAAGTTCTGGCCGAGCGTCTTGGTCGGGCGAACGCCGAGATCTTCGGCAAGGGCCCGGATGTCGGCAGCCCCCAGGAGGTGGGCGGGTTCAGTCACCAGAGCATCCTATCGGCGGGTCGCATCCGGTCCGCCAAACCGGAGCACCTAGGAACGGGTCAGCGCGACGCCGCCCACGCGCAGCCCCACGGGGCGAGGCCGGCCTTCGCGTAGTAGGTGTTCGCCACCGCGATCTGCTGCGCCTTCGTCGCGAGGGACGCGTTCGGCGCGTACGCCCCACCGCCGTTCGCCATCCACGACGAGATGTTGAACTGGAGGCCGCCGTAGTAGCCGTTGCCCGTGTTGGCGGCCCAGTTGCCGCTGGACTCGCACTGGGCGATCTTGTCCCACATGGCCTCGTTCATCACTGCCGGGGCCGCCGCGCCGGTGTTGGCGCCCGCGTCCGGCTGCTTCGTGCCGACGAGGATCTTCTGGACCACGGGCTGGACCGTGACGTTCTGGGAGACGAGTGTCCGGCCCGCCTCGCGGCCGTCGACCGTGACCACCTGGTACGTCTTGACGAGCGAGCCGGCGACGCCCTGCTGAACGACCTTCGTCTGGCCGACGGGGAGGTCCGGCGCGTCGGTCTTCTCGGTGCTGAACGGGATCGGCTCCGTGACGGTGTCCGCCTTGCCGGTGTCGACGCGCGTGACCTTGAGCACGAGGCCGGTCACGACGGGCGCGTTGGGGGCGAGGGACACATGGTCGTTCGCGCTCAGGGTGAGCCCCAGCTCGGTGAGCAGGCCGCCCACGGTTCCAGCCGCCGTCGTCCGCGTCACGGACTGGCCGTCGACGAGGATCGTGACGTCCTTGGGGGTCGAGATGTCCACGACGCTGCCCGCGGGCTCAAGCGTGGTGGAACCCGCGAGGGAGACGACGCTGTTGGAGGAGACGCCGAGCTCGCGGACCAGCGCGTCGACGGTGGGGACGGTCGTCTCGACGGTGCGCTGGGCGCCGTCGAGCTTGACGGTGACCTCCTTCGAGCGGTTCACCGTGATGACGGCGCCGTTCCCCACGGCGTCGCCGAGCGCCGGCTGGACGAGGTCGGCCGGCTTGATCTCCACGTCAGCGCCCCGGATCACCTGATCGACGGTCCCGGCGAAAGTCTGAACGGTGCTGGCCTTGCCGTCGATGCTCAACGTGACGGTCTTCGTGCTCGCCACGAACGCGGTCGTGCCCAGCACGAGCGCACCCACGACGGCGACCTGGCCGGCAATCCTGAATGGCTTTGCCGCGGCGCTCTCGGCGGAGTATCTGCTCACATGTGCCCTCACCTCGCAGGACCGGGCACGGGCGGATCCGGACGCGGGCACAGGGCTGCCCCCTCGCGCGCGGCGCGCACAAGAAAGCAAGTCTGTCCCTGGCCCAGCGCGCGTGGCGCACGGGCACATACGTCCGGCGGCCTTCCCCGACCCCGGCTGTTGGGAATTGAGCGTAATCGAAGTGTTATCAAAGGGCAAGCCATTATCACGGATCCATTACGCGGCGGGGCTGCCCGGGGGGCCCGCCGCTAGGCCCACGCGAGGCGCCTTCAGTCCCAGCTTCCGTAGGCCGCTACCGTGTTCTCGCCGATGCGGGAGCACAGCTCCGCAAGGTCCGCGCCGAGCACCTCGGCCATGCCGCGCACGGTGTACGGGACCATGTAGCTCGCGTTGGGTCGGCCCCGATAGGGGTGCGGCGTGAGGAACGGCGAATCGGTCTCGACGAGCACACGGGCGGGGTTGGCGATCGAGAGGGCCTGGCGGAGGTTCTCCGCGTTCTTGAACGTGAGTGTCCCCGCGAAGGAGAGGAACCACCCGTTCTCGTTGCACGTCCGCGCGAGGTCCTCGCCGCCCGAGAAGCAGTGGAAGACCACGCGCTCGGGCGAGCCCTCCTCGCCGAGGATCCGGACCACGTCGTCGTGGGCGTCGCGGTCGTGGATCTGGAGCGTCAGGCCGAGGCGCTTGGCGATGTCGATGTGGCGGCGGAACGAGTCGCGCTGGATCTCGAGCGCCTCGCCGTGCGTGCGGAAGTAGTCGAGCCCGGTCTCCCCGATCGCCCGCACGCGCGGATGGGACGCGAGCCGCTCGATCTCGGCGAGCGCCGACTCGAACTCGCCCCGCGCGGCGTAGCGCGGCGCGTCGTTCGGGTGGAGGGCCACGGCGCCGAGCAGGCGGGGGTCGGCGTCGAGCGCCTCGACCGTGAACCGCGAGGACGGGAGGTCGCAGCCCACCTGGACTGCGCGGTGCACGCCCACGGCCTCGGCGGCATCGAGGGCCTCGCGGACACCGACCTCGACGAGCCCGTCGCGGAAGTTGAGGTGCGTGTGGTTGTCCACGACCGGAACTGGGAGCGGCTCGGGGGCGGGCGGGTACTCGAGGCGGCGCTTCCGGCCTGCCTCGTCGTGGGCCGCGCGGAGCTCGCCCTCGCCGCCGCGCGGACCGCCCGCAGATTCGCCCTCGGCCGCCGCCTCGCCGTCGGTCCAGCGGTAGGCGGCGGGAGGAAGCGAGGCACACATGATCCCCACTCTAAGCGGACCCCGCCAGCCCCCATGCTCGCTGTCAGGCGCGTCACAGCCCGGTCACAGGATGGGGGGAGTCTGGAGCGCCAGGTTACGGGTAACGTGGACACCACAGGGTGTGACGGAGGTCTCCTCGCGGTCACTCCTCCACCGGCCCGAGGGGGACGCATGGATGTGCACCGCATCGGCGGGACCGCGCTCACGCCGCTGAGGCCGAGCCCCCCGCCCAAAGCCTTGCCGCCCGCCCAGTTCCGCGCGACGTGCGAGGCGATCCTCGCCGCCGTCGACCGGGTGATCGACGGCAAGGCCGAGGCGTCACGCGTGGCGCTCACGGTGCTCCTCGCCCAAGGCCATCTCCTCGTCGAGGACGTCCCCGGTGTGGGCAAGACCATGCTCGCCAAGACGCTTGCGCGCACCATCGACTGCTCCGTGAGCCGCATCCAGTTCACCCCCGACCTCCTCCCGAGCGACGTAACGGGCGTGTCGATCTACAATCAGGCCACGCGCCAGTTCGAGTTCCGGCCCGGTGCGGTCTTCGCGAACATCGTGATCGGCGACGAGATCAACCGCGCCTCCGCCAAGACCCAGTCCGCGCTCCTCGAATGCATGGAGGAGCATCAGGTCACGGTGGACGGGACGTCGTACGGCCTGAGCGAGCCGTTCATGGTCATCGCGACCCAGAACCCCATCGAGATGGAGGGAACGTACCCGCTCCCGGAGGCTCAGCGCGACCGCTTCATGGCGCGCATCTCGATGGGCTACCCGGACGAGGCCGCCGAGATCGAGATGCTCGAGAGCCACCAGTCGGAGTCTCCCCTGCTCTCGGTCGAGCCGGTCGCCGAGGCCTCTGACGTCCTCGCCATGACCGAGACGGTCAAGTCCGTCTACGTCTCGGACCCCGTGAAGGAATTCACGGTCGCGCTCGGCCGAGCGACCCGCACGAGCGAGAAGATCCGCCTCGGCGCGAGCCCGCGCGCAGTCCTCCAGCTCCTGCGCTCGGCCAAGGCCCGCGCGGCGCTCGACGGGCGCGACTTCGTGCTCCCGGACGACATCGCCGCGATGGCGCCCTCGGTACTCACCCACCGGCTCATCCTCGACCGCAGGGCCGCGGGCGCCGGGCTCACGGCGGCCGGGATCCTCGAGGCGCTCATCGCGGCCGTCCCGCTCCCGTCCGACGGCGCCGCCCGCCTCCGCAGACAGGGCTGAGTCCCATGGCGTCCCCCACTTCGCGCTGGCGCGGCGCGCCGTGGCAGGGAGCGCTCACGGCCTCTGGCTGGGGCTTCGTGGGCACGGGCGTCGTGGTGCTCCTCGCAGCCCAGCTCATGGGGCGCCGCGACCTCCTGCACCTCGCGGTCTTCCTCTTGCTCGTCCCCGCCGTCGCGTGGCTCGCGAACCGGCTCTTCCGGCCCGGCCTCTCCGTGGACCGCGCGAGCGATCCGCCGGTCGTCGAGGCCGGCCACACGGCCGAGGTCCGCCTCGGAGTCGGCCACACGGGTGTCCTCGTCGGCCGGCTCTCGATGGCCGAGCACCTCCCCGCATCGCTCGGCGAGGGGCCGGACTTCGCCTATCCGGGACGCACCGTCGGCACCGACGGCACCAGCCGCTATCGCTACCAGCTCGCGTGCCCGCACCGCGGACTGTACCTGCTGGGGCCGGTCGAGGCGCGCTCGAGCGACGTCTTCGGCCTCGCGGAGCAGCGCACCCGGATCGATTCCGGGACGCGTCTCACCGTGACGCCTGCCCCCGTGCCGCTCGCGGCATCCGTCCTGTCGGGGCTGCGTGGGATCGACGGCGTGATCGCGACCCGTATGCAGGCGAATCCGTCCGAGGACGACGTCATGACCCGCGAGTACCGGCACGGCGACCCCATGCGCCGCGTCCACTGGGCCGCGACGGCCCGCCAGGGCCAGCTCATGGTGCGGCAGGAGGAGTCCGCCACCTCGCCCGAGGCCACGATCGTGCTCGACCTCCGGCGGGACGCTTTCCCCACTGCGACGGGCCGCCCGGCTCCCCCAGGCGAGTGGGCGCCGGGGCCGCCCGAGTTCGAGTGGGCGGTCACGGCGACGATGTCGGTCGCCGCGCACCTCGCCGAGCTCGACTACACACTGCGCCTCCTCGACGCGGACGGGACGCTCGCGCTCTCCCACTCGCCGTCGTCGCCCGCTCCTGACGCGCCGGATTTCTCGGGTCGCGAAGGCCTCGCCGCGCTCGCGGAGGGACTCGCCGCGATCCTCCCGCGCAATGGCGAGAACGCCGCGCTCGCCCCCGGGATCGCCCCGCACCCGTCCGAAGGCTTCGGGGATCTGCTGCTCGACAGGATCGAGGCCCACCGGCAGCGCGGCCCCCTC
>NZ_JBKZWT010000246.1:0-5445 GCF_047759905.1 Sinomonas sp. G460-2
GCTCGACGACTGGGACATCGCTCGCGGTCGACGGCGGCATGCAGGGCCTGCGGCTGCGGCCGGCGGCCGTCTCGTAGGGCGCCGGAGGCGGGCAGCGTGTCATCGCTGCCCGCCGCCGGGAACAAACGTCGGAAGGAAGCCGCGCCGATAGGCCGCGGCCAGGACGGCGACTCAGTTCAGGACTGCGCCCCCGTCGCGGCGGCTCAGTCGGCCAGTGGGGTCCCACTCGCGTCGGCACGGAAGGCCTCGGCGCGGGCGAGGATCATGATGCCCTCGATGAAGCCCCACAGGGCGCCGAAGCCGAACGTCACGAGCGTGACGACGATCTGGATGATGCCGATCTTCGTGTAGCCGAGGTAGAAGCGGTGCACCCCGAGGCTGCCCAGGAAGATGCCGAGCAGGCCAGCGGCGATGCGCGACTTGGGCTGGGCCGCGGGGACGGGCTGTGCGGGTGCGGTGGGTTCGCCAACGTTGGGCTGGGTCATGGCTGACCTTTCTGAGAGTGTGCGACGGAGCTGAGGGGGAAGGTGCCGCCGGACCGAGATGAGCCTGTGGTGGGGCCAGCCTCGATCACGGCAGCATGATCATGTCAATTAGACATGTAAAACACCAGTGTGACGCGGCGCCTATTTCCCCATTCCCCGGGTCCGCTCAGACGCGCCAGATCTGCCAGTACCCTGCGCCGGAGACCCCAAGCTCGGATGATTTCCGGCCGCTACGCCCGCCAGTACGCGCTGCCGTCGGCCTTGCGGCCCAACAGACCTTCGTCGACGAGCGCGCGGCGTACGCGCGGAACGTCGTCGACCCTCTCGGCGAGCCGCGCATTCAGCTCGGTCTCGGGCACGGTTTCGTCGGGCCCGAGCACCTCGCCCGCGAGCTCCTCGAGGGTCGCACGGAGCAGGGTGCGCCGTCGCGGAAGCTGCTCGATCTTAAGCTCGGGCTTCGGCGCCAGGGCAGACCGGGCGTGGGCAAGCAGCGCCTGTAGGGCGGCCTCGTCGACACGGACGAGCGCGCCGGGGAGCTCCTCGAGCACCCCCGCCGCCTCAACAAGACGGTCCCGGGTTGGATCCGTGGGCACGCCGCGGCGCCCGCCCAACGCGATCTCCGCGAAGCGCTCCCGCGCGCGACCATTGGCGAGCGCGGCGATGAGCCGGATCAGCTGCTCCTGCATAGCTCCACTGTCCACCGTCTGCGCCGAGTGTCCAATCCCGGGGTCCGTCACGTCGCGAGGTCGCGCGCTCGGAGGCCCGCAAGTAACGTATGTGGCACGCACCACACCGCAAACGAGAACCCACGCCGAGGAGGGTCACGTGCCGGAGAGCGCGAGTGTCGAGCAGGAGGCCCGTCAGCACGTCTTGTCCGCTCTGGACGCGGATCCCCAGCTGAGCGGGGTGGAATGGGTCGAATTCGGCGAGCGCTTCGACCGCCATTTCCCCGAGCTCGAGCGCCTCTTCCGCTCCCTTTACGGCGAGCGCGGGGACTGGCTCGCGCAGCTCTCGGCGCTCGTCGTCGAATGCGCCGAGTCCTGGCAGAAGCGACCCGCGGAGCTCAAAGCGCTTGACGCGCGGCGCGAGGCTGAGCCCGACTGGTACCAGTCGCGCGAAATGCTGGGCGCGGTCTGCTATGTGGACCGCTACGCCGACAGCCTCGCGGGCCTCCGCGACCGGATCCCGTATTTCCGCGAGCTGGGCCTCACCTATCTGCACCTCATGCCGCTGTTCCTCGCCCCGGAGCCGAACTCGGACGGCGGCTACGCGGTCTCGAGCTATCGCGACGTCAACCCGAAGCTCGGCACCATCGCGGAGCTGCGCGAGCTCGCGACCGAGCTCCGCGAAAACGGCATCAGTCTCGTGGTGGACTTCATCTTCAACCACACGTCCAACGAGCACGAATGGGCCCAACGGGCCGCCGCCGGCGATCCCGACTTCGAGGGCTACTACTGGCTCTTCCCCGACCGCACCATGCCGGACGCGTACGAGCGGACCGTCCGCGAGATCTTCCCGGACGATCATCCCGGCTCCTTCGTCCCGCTCCCCGACGGCCGCTGGGTCTGGGCCACTTTCCACACGTTCCAGTGGGATCTCAACTACTCGAACCCCGCCGTGTTCCGCGCGATGGCCGGGGAGATGCTCTTCCTCGCGAATCAGGGCATCGAGATCCTGCGCATGGACGCGGTCGCATTCATCTGGAAGCAGCTCGGCACGGCGTGCGAGAGCCTCCCCGAGGCGCATTCGCTCCTCCGGGCGTTCAACGCCGTGTGCCGACTCGCGGCGCCATCGCTCCTGTTCAAGTCCGAGGCGATCGTGCACCCGGACGAGGTGGTCCAGTACATCGACCCGGCGGAATGCCAGCTTTCGTACAACCCCCTCGAGATGGCCCTCACGTGGGAGGCCCTCGCCACGCGGGACGTCTCACTCCTCGCCCAGGCGCTCAAGCGCCGGCACAACCTCCCCGCCGGCACGGCGTGGGTCAACTACGTGCGGAGCCACGACGACATCGGCTGGACGTTCGCGGACGAGGAGGCAGCCGAGCTCGGCATCAACGGCTTCGACCACCGCCGCTTCCTCAACAACTTCTACGTGAACCGCTACCCCGGAAGCTTCGCGCGCGGCGTCGCGTTCCAGGACAACCCGCGCACGGGCGACTGCCGCATCTCCGGCACTACCGCCTCCCTGTGCGGGCTCGAGTCAGGCTCCCCCGAGGCGATTCGCCGCATCCTGCTCGCGCATTCGGTCGCGATCAGCACGGGCGGCGTCCCGCTCATCTATCTCGGCGACGAGGTGGGCCAGCTCAACGACTACGGCTACGCCCAGGAAGCGGGGCACGAGGCGGACAGCCGCTGGGTACACCGACCGCACTATCCCGCCGAGCGCTACGCCCGCCGCAGCGATCCCACCACTCCGGAGGGCGCGATCTTCGCCGGCCTCACGCGCATGCTCGCGGTGCGGGCGCAGACGCCCGCCTTCGCGGGCAATCGGCTCGTCGATTTCGCGACGAACAATCCTCATATCCTCGGCTACCAGCGTCAGACGGACGACGGCGGAGTCCTCGCCTTGGCGAACTTCTCCGACTCACCCGAGCACGTCGACGAGGCGACGCTTTCTGGCCTCGGGGGCGACGCCGTCGACCTTTTAACGGGGCAAACGCTCCGGATCGCGGAGGGGCTGACGCTCCCGCCGCAGGAATTCCGCTGGCTCGCCGTCCAGCAGGCCTAACTCGGTCGCGCCGGGCACGGAACGACCGCGACGCCTCAGGACGCCGCGGCCGTTGTGGACTAACTCTTTTTCTAGTGCGAGGGCATCATCTTGCGATGCGTGTCGATGCTCGGCTTGATGGCCGCCGCTGTCACGACCGCGGCTACCAGGCCGGCAATCCAAGACGTCCAGGCCGCTCCGGCGGTTCCGGTGTAGTTACCGATCCATGGGGAGACGAACAGCAGGACGCCGAAGGCCGCCTGTGCGTACTCGAGCCACGGAGTGCCCGGCATGGACAGGTTGAGGACGGCCGTTGCGATTAGCAGGATGCCGAAGACGAGCATGAGAGACACCGCCGCTGTCGAGGGCATCGTCACGATCACCGACAACGCGGCGACCAGCCCGCAGACCCCTGCAACGTAGTCTTCCCAGCGCATCCACTTCTTCATTGAGTTACTCCCTCCCATCAATCCGCTCCTCCGGACTCCCGGAGGAGCCGGTCAGTGGGGTGGTGGTCGGTGCTTTCGCGCCGGCGCCCGAAGCCGCTGGCCTCTTCCAGTAGACGCCGGTAAACCCATGCTGTAAAGGGCACATAAGGTCACAGACTGGGCGTCAAAATCAACCGGATCAGTTAGCGTGCTGCCCCAACTGGGGACAGGCGCTTACGCGGCCATGCGGCGGCGGAGCCTCCCGAGCAGCCGGCGCAGGAGCCGCGAGACCTGCATCTGGCTCACGCCGAGCTCGCGCGCGATCTCGTCCTGCGTGAGCTCCCTCACGAATCGGAGGTGCAGGAGGTGGTATTCCGCCTCCGACGCGCCCTCGAGCGCGTCGGCGAGTGCCTGCATCGATTCGACGCGCTCGTAGCCGGGATCCTCCGCCGCGACGACGACGTTGAGCCGCCGCTCCACCGGATCGTCGGACGTGTCGGCGTGCTCGATGGGGTTCGCCACCATCGAGGCGTCCGCGATCTGCGCCTCCGCGACGTCCTCGACCGGCATCGAGAGCTCAAGGCTGAGCTCGCGCGTCGAGGGCTCGTGTCCGAGGCACTGCGCGAGCCGCGGCCGAAGCGCGTTGATCTTGAGCCGCAGCTCCTGGATGCCGCGCGGCGGCCGCACCACCCACGACTGGTCGCGCAGGTACCGCTTGAGCTCGCCCGTGATCGTGGGCACCGCGTAGGGGACGAATCCATGCCCCTGGTCGTGCCGATACCTGTTCGCGGCCTTGATCAGTCCTAACCGCGCGACCTGGCGCAGGTCGTCGGGGTCATGGCCGGGGCATCGAAAGCGCTTCGCGAGCGCGTCGGCCACCCCCAGGTATTCGACGGCGAGGTCTCCGGCTGCCTTGGCCCGCGCGGCGGTCTCGGGTGAGGCCGATTCACTCGACCGGTCGCCGAGCTCCGCGACCCGGGGTGCCGGGTCCGCTGGCAGCGATTCGGCATCGCGGGGGGCAGTTCGCGGTGGTGCCGCGAGCTCCTCTCGAACGCTCGTCATGAACGGATCTCCTTCTCGCCTGAATCGATACGGACCGTGCAATTAATCGGACGCTACGGCTAGACAGACCGTTCTGTCTATACCTGCAGGGGGTACTCAGCGCTCGGCGCGCCCGTTTACGCGGCATCTGCAAGGGGTATTTCCCGCGGTGAAGAGTGTCGCGGCGAAACGGAGGCTGCATGCGAGACCCGGTGAATGTCGCGCCGCGAAAACCGCGCCGCAGAGGGGACGAACGAGAGGTTCCGAGCCGTTCCGCTGCACGCGCCGCGGCGGGGAGAATGAACGAAGCGGGGAGCCCCAAACTCCTCCCCACGGCGATCGATATGGCGGTGAAGCCATGAACCACTCCCCGGGCGGCGAGGACCGCTTCGCGACCGCGTATTGGATCACGGGGCCGTGCGAGGGCGAGCTGCGGACCGAGTCCCTGCCCCAGACCGGCGAGGGCGCGGCGCTCGTCCGCTCCCTCTATTCGGGGTACAGCCGCGGGACGGAGGGCCTTGTCCTCGCGAATCGCGTTCCGCAGCGCGTCGCGGGGCTCATGCAGGCGCCGCACCAAGAGGGATCGTTCCCCAGCCCCGTGAAGTACGGCTACTTGTCCGTCGGGGTCGTCGAGGAGGGCCCGGACGCTCTGCGCGGACGCACCGTCTTCTGCCTGTACCCCCACCAGGACCGCTACGTCGTGCCCGTCGCCGAACTCGCCGTCGTCCCTGACGAGGTGCCGCCAGCGCGTGCCGTTCTCGCGGGCGCGCTCGAGACCGCCG
>NZ_JBKZWT010000247.1:0-5439 GCF_047759905.1 Sinomonas sp. G460-2
GGCCCGCGTGACGAGGAGGAACCGGAGTGAACGTCGCCAGCCTCGCGCCTCTCGCCGTCGTCCTCCCCATCCTCGGTGCCGCGGCGACGTTCATGCTCCTCCGGCAGGAGCGCGCCCAGCGCATCGTGAGCATCGGCGTGCTGGTCGCAACGCTCGGGCTCGAGGTCGCGCTGCTCGTTTCGGTATGGAGAGGTGGCACCGTTTCGGTGCCGATCGGCGAGTGGCTTCCGCCCGTGGGGATCACGCTCGTCGTGGACCAGTTCTCCTCGCTCATGCTCGTGGTCTCGAGCGCGGTGAGCCTCGCGGTCCTCGTGTACGCCGTCTCGCAGGGCATCGCTGACGGCGACAAGGACGGGCCCATCTCGGTGTTCCACCCGAGCTTCCTCATTCTCGTGGCCGGGGTCTCGGACGCGTTCCTCGCGGGGGACCTGTTCAACCTGTACGTCGGCTTCGAGATGCTGCTGACCGCGAGCTACGTCCTCCTCACGCTCGGAGGCACGACGGCGAGGATCCGCGCGGGGGTGACCTACGTCGTCGTGAGTGTGGTCTCCTCGCTCCTGTTCCTCATCGCGATCGGGATGGTCTACGCCGCGACCGGAACGGTCAACATGGCCGATCTCGCCGTGAAGCTCGGCCAGATCTCGCCCGAGACCCAGGTGCTCCTGCACGTCATGCTGCTCATCGGCTTCGGGATCAAGGCCGCCGTCTTCCCGCTCTCGTTCTGGCTCCCGGACTCGTATCCGACCGCGCCCGCGCCGGTCACGGCGGTGTTCGCGGGCTTGCTCACGAAGGTCGGCGTGTACGCCATGGTGCGGACCGAGACGCTGTTGTTCCCCGGGGACCAGCTCAACGTGCCGCTCATGGTCGTGGCGCTCCTGACCATGGTGGTCGGGATCTTCGGCGCGCTCGCCCAGACCGACATCAAGCGACTCCTGTCCTTCACGCTCGTCAGCCACATCGGGTACATGGTGTTCGGGCTCGCGATGAGTTCGGTGATCGGGCTCGCGTCCACCGTGTTCTACGTCATGCACCACATCACGGTGCAGACCTCGCTCTTCCTCGTTGCGGGGCTCATCGAACGGCGGGCCGGTTCGGCCTCCGTCGATCGGCTCGGCGGCCTCGCGAAGCTCTCGCCGCTCCTCGCGCTCCTCTACTTCGTCCCGGCCATGAACCTCGCGGGGATCCCGCCGTTGTCCGGGTTCCTCGGGAAGCTCGGCCTCATCCAGGCCGGCGTGGCCCTCGGCACGCCGATGGCGCTCGCCGTCGTCGTCGCCGGCGTCGCGGTGAGCCTCCTGACGCTCCTCGCGATGGCGCGCGTGTGGGGCCGCGCCTTCTGGCGCACCACGGACGACGCCGAGAATCCAGACCCAGCGCTCCTTGCCCCCGCGCGGCGCGGCTCGATGCCCCCGGCCATGGTGGGCGCGACGGCCGGGCTTGTGGGGCTCGGCCTCGCCCTCACCGTGTTCGCGGGCCCGCTGTTCCGGGTGAGCGAGGAGGCCGCGAAGGAGATGCTCGACCGCACACCGTACATTTCCGCCGTGCTTGGCCCCGACGCGGCTCGGCTCGCGGCCGAGCACGTGAGCCAGTCCCAGCAGAGTCAGCCCCAGAGCGTGGGGCGCCCATGAGCCCGACGCCGCGCATCTCCCTCCGCACCGAGCTGCCGCTGCTCGCGTGGCTCGTGATCGTGTGGGGCGCCCTCTGGCAGGATTTCAGCCCCGGGAACCTCGTCTTCGGGCTCATCCTCGCTCTCGTCGTGACGAGGTTCCTCTACCTCCCGCCCGTCGAGCTCAGCGGTCGGTTCAACGTGCTCCACGCCGTGCGCTACGCGTTCGTCTTCGTGGGGCAGCTCGTCGCGGCGAGCGTCCACGTCCTGCGGCTCGCGGTCACCGCCGGTCCCGCGGCGACGAGCGCCGTCGTCGCCGTCCCGCTCAGAAGCCACTCCGACCTCCTCGTGACAGCGACGGGGCATGTGGTCTCGCTCATTCCCGGCTCGCTCATCGTGGACGTGGACCGGGCCAACGCGACGCTCTACGTGCACGGCATTGACGTTCCGGACCAGGCCGCGGCCGAGCGTGTGCGCCGGTCCGTGCTCGCCGCCGAGGCCGAGCTCATCCGGATCATGGGCACCCAGGAGGAGCTGCGGCTGCTCCGCGAGGAGGCGCACTTGCGCCGCGCGTCGTCGACGCTGCCGGGCTGGAACGGGAGGGAGGGCTCGTGACGTTCATGGAGATCGTGCTGGTGGTCTGCAGCGTGCTGCTCGCCTTCGCGGCGCTCGGGGCCGTGGTCCGGATGATCAAGGGGCCGGCGCTGCTCGACCGGGTGCTCGCGGCGGACGTCCTGCTCGTGGTCCTCGCGTCCGCGCTCATCGTCGACATGGCCGGCCACCACAACACCGACAACGTGGCGCTCGTCGTCGCGATCACGCTCATCGGCTTCGTCGGGTCCGTGACAGTGGCCCGCTTCGTGCAGGATCGGAGGCGGCCGTGACCGACCCCGTGGATATGGTGGCCGGCGTCCTCATGGTTGCGGGGTCGCTGCTCTCGCTCGGCGCCGCGATCGGCCTCCTGCGCTTCCCAGACCTGCTCACGCGCATGCACGCCGCGACGAAGCCCCAGGTGCTGGGTTCGCTCCTGTTGCTCACGGCGCTCGGGCTCGAGCTGCGGAGCTGGGCCCTCGTGCCGCTGCTCGTCGTCGCGTGGATCTTCCAGCTCCTGACCGTCCCGGTCTCGGCGCACATGGTGGGCCGGGCGGGGTACCGCACCAAGCACGTCGACAAGGCGAGGCTCACCGTCGACGAGCTCGACGACGTCGTCGCGCGAGTCGAGCGCGCCGAGGAGGAGGAGCTGGAGCGGTAGGAGGGCGCCGCCGTCGTCCGTCGTCCCCACTTCGGCGCCAAGATCCCGGGCTTCGGGACCACCCTCCCCAATTTCTCCGCCCGTTTCCCCACGTCCTCCGCCGGGTTCCCCTCCTTCAGCGCGGACGACGGCGGTCCTCGCCCGGAATTCCGGGGGTTCGCCTTGCTGACGGGGCCCAGATGGGGGGGACTTCGGCGGGCAAGCTGGGGAGTCTGGCGGCGAGACCGGGGGAAGCCGGCGGCGAACCCGGGGAACGCCGGGGCCGCAGTTGTCCACATAGGCGCTTCCCGCCGTCGTCGGCCGTCCGGTCATGGGACACGATGGCGAGATGAGAGCCCTCGATGTGTTGGCACGGTGGAGCGGTGTCGCCCGGCGGCGCGACCTCTTCCGCGACGGCGTGACGCGCGCGGAGCTCGAGGAGGCCCTGACCGCCGGCGCGATCCTTCGGCCGCGTCAGGGGATCTACGCGCTACCGGACGCGGATCCCGTCCTGGTGCGGTGCGCGTCGACCAACTCCGCGCTCACGTGTGCATCCGGCGCACGCGCTCACGGCTTCTGGGTGCTTCGGGAGCCCGAGGAGGTCCACATTCTGCGTGCCGACGGCCGGTACAGTTCGGGCCGCGCGGTGGTGCACCGCCAATCGTGGCGGCCGCGCGAGCCCCGGAGCCACGTCGCTTCGCGCGCCGACGTCCTCCTGCACGCGCTTCGATGCCTTCCCGAGCTCGAGGCGCTCGTGATGGTGGAGTCCGCCGCGCAACAGGGCTTCTCGCTCGACTTCCTCCGCGAACGGCTGCCCGGCGACCGGAACGGGCCTGCCCGGCGCGTGCTCGACGCCGTGGGATCGGGAGCCGAGTCCCCCATTGAGGTGCTCGCCCGCGAGCGACTGCGGCGCGCGGGGCTTCGGGTCCAGAACCAGGTCGAGGTCGACGGCGTGGGGTGGATGGACGTGCTCGTCGAAGGCTGCGTGGACGTCGAAACAGACGGGAAGGTCCATGAGCAGCCGGCTCAACGTGCCAAGGATTACCGCCGCGACCGTTCCGCGCAGCTGCGCGGGTTCGAGGTGCTCCGGTATACGTACAGCGACATCGTGGATCGGCCCGAGGCGATGGTGGCCGAGGTCAAGGAGGCCGTCGCCCGGCGTCGGGCCCGGGGAGACCTGCCGCGGTTCAGCTGAGGGCGGCGCCGGCTTCCCCACCTTCAGGCCCACGTTCTCCGCTTTCTCTGCCGGCCGCCCCAACTACGGCGCCGGCTTCCCCAACTCGCCAGCCAGTTTCCCCACCTTGTCAGCGGACGACGGCGGCCCTCACCCGGAATTTCGGGCCTCGCCGCGTCGACGGGGGTTGGCTGCTCGGGGAGGTCGGCGGAGGTACCGGGGAATCTGGTTGAGAAGCTGGGGGAACCGGCGGGGGCAACCGGCGGAGGGGGGGAACCGGCGGGGGAACTGATCGTCCGGCCCCACCTGCCGCGGCCCCACCGGCGGCGGCCCCGGCCGCCGCCTGCCGCTAGACCCGGTCCGGCGTGCTGTTGAAGCGCGCGATCGCCTTCTGGGTGTACCGCTGCGTGAGGACGTTCACCACGGCGCCGACGGACGCGGAAACGAGCGCGAAGACGAGCGTGTCGCGCAGGCTGGTCTCGATGTTGGTGGCGTCCTTGGGCGGCTTGTTGCCGGTGCTCTTCTCCCACACCGCATCGACGACCTTCGTGGCTACAAAGCCTGCGCCGAGGCTGACAAGCGTCCCGAACAGCTTGATGAGGATGGTCACGTCCGTCTCCTTCGCGTTCTGTCGACTCCAGCGCTGTGCAGAGCACTCCCCGCCAGCCTAGCGGTAGACTTGCTGCACTTCATACGACAGGGGAGCGCCGACGCCGGGCATGCCCGGCGCACCCAGGGCGCTGAGAGTGCGGACCGCCGCAGACCCTCGAACCTGCTCCGGCTAATACCGGCGAAGGAAGTCGAGTTCTCAGGCAGCTGTGCTGCCGCCCCTCCTACTCCAGTGGGAGGAACAGATGAGCACCACCACCAAGCCCGTCTACACGTGGCGGGTCGTCGACATCGTTGTCGCCGCGGTCGTTTCCGTGGCGTGCGGCGTCATCTTCTGGCTGTGGGACCAGGGCTACACCGGGATCCAGGTCGTCACCGCCGCCTTCGCCCCGCTCAGCGGCCTCTACTCGGGTGGCTGGCTCCTGGCCGGCGTCCTGGGCGGCCTCATCATCCGCAAGCCGGGCGCGGCCCTGTTCTGCGAGATCCTCGCGGCGGTTGTCGAGGCCCTGCTCGGCTCGCAGTTCGGCGTCACGGTGCTCCTCTCCGGCCTCGTCCAGGGCCTCGGCGCGGAGGTCGGCTTCGCGATCTTCGCGTACCGCCGCTGGAACCTCGGCGTCGCGCTGCTCGCGGGCGCCCTCTCGGGCCTTGCGCTCGGCGTGAGCGAGGTCATCCAGTTCTTCGTCGAGTGGGAGTTCGGCTGGCAGGTCGCGTACACGGCGTTCGCGGTCGTCTCCGGCATCGTCATCGCGGGCCTCCTGAGCTGGCTCGCGGTCAAGGCGCTCGCGAAGACCGGCGCCCTGTCCGCCTTCGCCGCGGGGCGCG
>NZ_JBKZWT010000248.1:0-5437 GCF_047759905.1 Sinomonas sp. G460-2
GGTGCGTCACCCGCGGGAGGTGACCCCTGGATGGTTAGGCCGTGAAGGGGAGGCGCCGGTCGATGTCCTGGCCCTCCCAGGTACTCCTGATCCAGCCGTGGTGCGGGTCGTCGCTGATGAGCCAGTCGCGCACCCGGCCGGGGCCGGCCATGACGTTGAGGTAGTACAGGTCGTACCCGGGGGCCGCCATCGCGGGGCCGTGCCAGCCGTAGGGGACTAGGACGACGTCCCCGGTCCGCACCTCGGCGTTGACGTCGATGGGCCGCGCGTCCGAGGCGTAGACGCGCGCGTAGCCCACGGGGTCCTGCCCGGCGGCGTCGCCCGCGGAGCCACGGCCGACCGGGGAGCCAGGGGCCAGACGCGTCTCGAAGTAGTAGATCTCCTCGAGCGAGGTCTCGCCGTCCTTCTCCTCGTCGTGCTTATGAGGAGGGTAGGAGGACCAGTTGCCAGCAGGCGTGATGACCTCGCACACGATGAAGCGGTCCGCCTCGAGCGCGGCCGGCGTGCCGAAGTTGTGCACCTGGCGCGAGCAGTTGCCCGCGCCGCGCAGCTCGACGGGGGTCTCCTCGGCGCGCACCAGGCGGGTGGGGTACTCCACCTTGGCGGGCGCGAGGGCGACGGCGACGCGGCCGCCGCTTGTGCTCGAAATCTCCACGGCCTTCCCGATTCCCGTGTAGAGCACGTCGCTCGGGCCCGCGAAGACGGAGGCGCGCCCGCGCAGGGAGTAGGCATCGCCGTCGACCGTTGCCGCGAAGGTGCCCTCGAGCGGGACGACGATGCGCTCCTCGTCGGCGGCTTCGAGGCGAATAATCGCGCCGGCGGCGAGTTCGGCGACCTTGAGGCCCGTGTATGCCCAGCCGCGCACGGGGGTCGCGCTGTCGTGGGCGCCGAGCGAAACCTGCCAGGCGTCGTCCGCGGCGCTGCCGAGGGGGTAGACCCACTCTGCCATGTGTTTACCTTTCGGGTCGGTCCCGGCCTGCCGTCAACGCTGGACCAGGGTCATCTCGAAGCTGTAGGAGTCGGCCCGGTACACGTGCCGGCCGGTCTCGACGTTGCGGCCCGTGTCATCCACGGCGGTGCGCTCCATGGTGACGAGCGCGGAACCCGCCGAGGTCTGGAGGAGCTCGGCCTGGTACTCGTCCGCCACGGTCGCGCCGATGCGCTGGTTCGCGAGCCGGAAGTTCACGCCCGCCTCGCGCAGGATCTGGTACATGCCGCGCTGGCGCAGGCCCTCCTCGGTGAGCTCGGCGACGTCGTCGCGCACCCAGTTCTCCATGAGGGCGAGCGGCTTGTCTCCCACCGAGCGCAGGCGCGTGAAGTGGTAGACGCCCACGCCTGGCGGGAGCTGGAGCGTGTCCGCGATCTCGGCTTCGGCCGGGCCGTGCCGGAACGCGAGCACCCGCGTGGTGGGCTCCTGGCCGCCCCGCGAGAGGTCGTCCCACAGACTCGACAGCTCGAGGTGCCGGCGCACCTGGCTCGACACCACCTGGGTCCCGACGCCGCGCTTGCGGACGAGCAGCCCGGCCCGGACGAGTTCGTCCATGGCCTTGCGCATCGTGGGGCGCGAGAGGTTGAGTTGGGCCGCGAGCTCGATCTCGTTCTCGAGCTTGGATCCCGCCTCGAGGGCGCCGCTGCGGATCATCGCCTCGATGCCCTGGACCACCTGATGGTAGAGCGGTACGGGGGACGAGCGGTCGATGGGGATGTTGAGGCTGGTGGCCATGACCCCTCCTTGGGCTGGCGGTGGGCCTACGCCCTGCTTCGCATGTTTATTTGATAGGACAAATATCCTAGGTTGATCCTAACACTATGATCCGCGTCACGTCAGCGATTGCGGCTCTTTGGCGAGGGTGTCGCGAAAGTATGCCCAAGGTGACAAATGCGCAGATCCATCGTGGAGCGTTCCACGTAAAAGTACTTATGTGTGGACAAAGTGTTGACATTGGTGACGCGCATCACCCAAGATCTAGCCAAGGCTGAGAGACCGCGGAGAGCGGTCCGGCCAGGCCATGGATCGAAGGAGATTCTCGTGACCAAATTCTCGTGGCGCCACGCGGCGATCGCGGCGCTCGCAGTCCCGATGCTCGCCCTCTCGGCCTGCTCCGGCGGGGGGAAGCAAGAAGTCAGCAGCAACAGCGGCGGCGGGCAGGCCGCGTCGACGCCCCGCATCAAGGTCGCCCTCATCACGCACGCCGCGGCAGGCGACACGTTCTGGGACATCGTCCGCAAGGGCGCCGAGGAGGCGGCTTCGAAGGACAACGTGGACCTTCAATACCTCAACGACCCCGAGGCGGGCCGCCAGGCCCAGCTCGTCCAGCAGGCCATCGACCAGAAGGTCGACGGCATCGCCGTGACCCTCGCGACCCCCGACGCGCTCAAGGACGTGGTCAAGAAGGCCACCGACGCGGGCATCCCGGTGGTGAGCCTCAACGCTGGCGAGGACGTCTCCGCCAAGCTCGGCGCGTTCACCCACTTCGGCTCGAACGAGAAGCTCGCGGGCGAGGCAGTCGGCACGAAGCTCGCCTCGCAGGGCTTCAAGCACCCGATCTGTGTCATCCAGCAGCAGGGACACGTTGGCCTCGAGAACCGCTGCGCAGGCGTCAAGACGAAGGTGCCGGGCACCGAGATCCTGTACGTGAACGGCCAGGACATGACGTCCGTCCAGTCGACGGCGACGGCGAAGCTCCAGGCCTCGAAGGACGCAGACGTGATTGTGGGCCTCGGCGCCCCCATCACCATCACGCTCCTCAAGTCCGTCACTGATGCGGGCAGCTCCGCGAAGGTCGCGAGCTTCGACCTCAACGCCGAGCTCGCCCGGGACATCGTGGACGGCAAGGTCATCTTCACGGTCGACCAGCAGCCGTGGCTCCAGGGCTACATGTCGGTCGACGCGCTCTGGCAGAACAAGCGCGGTGGGTTCAAGCTCGGTGGTGGGCAGCCCGTCCTGACCGGGCCGACCATCGTCGACAAGTCCAACGCGGCCGACGTCCTCAAGTTCGCCCAGCAGGGCGTCCGCTAGATCAGGAAAGGGCCGCGCAGCGCCTCGCGCCGCGCGGCCCGACCGACAAGGAGTCTTCCCATGGCAACAGCAACCCTGCCGTCGGCCCCTGCCCCGGCACCTTCCGCGGACGAGAGGATCGGGCGCCGGAGCCCGTTCCAGAAGCTCCTGGGGCGCCCGGAGGTCGGTGCGCTCGTGGGCGCGATCGTCCTGTTCATCTTCTTCTCCGCGGTCTCGAGCACGTTCCTGCAGCCGAACGCGTTCGCGACGGTCCTGTACGGGTCCTCCACGATCGGGATCATGGCGGTCGGGGTCTCGCTGCTCATGATCGGGGGCGAGTTCGACCTCTCGGCCGGCGTCGCCGTCATCTCCTCGGCCCTGACCGCGTCCCTCTTCTCGTGGAACTTCGGCGTCAACGTGTGGATCGGGGTGCTCCTGGCCCTCGTCGTCTCCCTCGGCATCGGGTTCGTCAACGGGTGGATCCTGGTCAAGACCAAGCTCCCGTCCTTCATCGTCACCCTGGCGAGCTTCCTCATGCTCACCGGCCTGAACCTCGCTCTCACGCGCCTCATCGGCGGCGCCGTGTCCTCGCCGTCGATCGCGCAGATGGACGGATTCGGTGCGGCGAAGGCGATCTTCGCCTCCTCGGTGAATATCGCCGGCGTCGACATCAAGGTCACGGTCTTCTACTGGATCGTCCTCGTGCTCATCGCCTCGTGGATCCTGCTGCGCACCCGCGTGGGGAACTGGATCTTCGCGGCCGGCGGGGACGCGAACGCGGCCCGGGCCGTGGGCGTCCCGGTCACCCGGACCAAGATCGGCCTGTTCATGGGCGTGGGCTTCTGTGGTTGGCTCCTCGGAATGCACAACCTGTTCGCGTTCGACGCCGTGCAGTCCGGCGAGGGCGTGGGCAACGAGTTCCTCTACATCATCGCCGCAGTCATCGGCGGCTGCCTCCTCACGGGCGGCTACGGCTCGGCCGTGGGCGGGGCGATCGGGGCCTTCATCTTCGGCATGGCCAACAAGGGCATCGTCTACGCCCAGTGGAACCCGGACTGGTTCAAGTTCTTCCTCGGCCTCATGCTCCTGCTGGCCACGATCGTGAACCTCATCGTGAAGAACCGGGCGGAACGGAAATGACGGACGGCACCAAGGAAGGTCGCATCATGGAAGCCCAGAACAGCTCGCCCGCCGAGGCGAAGGCCGAGGCCCAGGCGGAAACCCGCGCCGAGGCCAAGGCCCGGAACATCTCCAACGCCGAGCTGCGGGCCGGGTCCGGGGAGACCGACCCGCTCACCGACCGCGCCGTCCACCTGCTCAAGCTCGACGCCGTGGGCAAGCACTACGGCAACGTCATCGCCCTGCGGGACGTGACCATGGCCGTGGACAACGGCCGCGTCACGTGCGTGCTCGGCGACAACGGCGCCGGGAAGTCCACGCTCATCAAGATCATCGCGGGCCTGCACCAGCACGACGAGGGCACCTTCAGCATCATGGGCGAGCCCCGCAAGCTGAGCAGCCCGCGGGAGGCCCTCGACTCCGGCATCGCCGCCGTGTACCAGGACCTCGCGGTGGTCTCGCTCATGCCGATCTGGCGCAACTTCTTCCTCGGCTCCGAGCTCACCACCGGCTGGGGCCCGCTCAGGCGCATGGACGTGAACCGGATGAAGGAGATCACCAAGAAGGAACTGGCGGACATGGGCATCGACCTGCGCGATGTCGAGCAGCCCATCGGCCAGCTCTCTGGTGGCGAGCGCCAGTGCGTCGCGATCGCCCGCGCGGTGTACTTCGGGGCCAAGGTCCTGATCCTGGACGAGCCCACGGCGGCTCTGGGCGTGAAGCAGTCCGGCGTGGTGCTGCGCTACATCCTCCAGGCCCGCGACCGGGGCCTCGGCGTCATCTTCATCACCCACAACCCGCACCACGCCTTCCCCGTCGGGGACCGGTTCCTGCTCCTGAAGCGCGGGCGCTCGATCGGCTACTACGACAAGAAGGACATCACCCTCGAGGAGCTCACCGCCCAGATGGCCGGCGGCGCGGAACTCGCCGAGCTTGCGCACGAGCTCGAACAGCTCGGCGGCCACAGCGAGGCCCTCGAGGAAGCCAAGGCGGACATCGAGACTGTCGGCATCGACAGCGCCACCGCCTGAACCCGCGACTGGCCACATCTCACCTCGGCTTCCACGAACGACGGCGCGGCCCGGCACCCAGCCGAGCGGCGCCGTCGTCGTTCGTTAACGCCTGCATCGACTGCTGGGTAACTGTCGTTTTGGGGCCTCAAAACGACACCTACTCAGCAGTCGATGAACTAGAGTGTGAGCCGAGCAGTCTTGGAACGTTCCCACATCACTGAGAAGGGACTCAGCATGACCATCCGAGTGGGCGTCATCGGCGCCGGCATCATGGGCGCGGACCATGTGCGCAACCTCGCGGGCACCG
>NZ_JBKZWT010000249.1:0-5419 GCF_047759905.1 Sinomonas sp. G460-2
GAGGACCTCGGGCACGCGCGCCGCGGGGACGGCCGGGACGGTCGCGTTGACGGGCACGCTTTCCCGCACGGGCGCCGGAAAACCCTCCCACGCCGCCTCGATCGCCGAGGCGAGCCAGCGCGAGGACTCGGCGTCGCCGTACTCGAGGAAAGGCGCGAACTCGCCCCACCCGGCTGGCCCGCGCACCAGGAGCGCCTCGCGCTCGAGGACGCCGCGGAAGCGAACCGTGAGGGGCAGGCGGACGACGGCGGCGCTCGCCACGAGCTCCCCGAGCGGCGGGAGCGCACCGGGCGGGAGGGCGGGTTCAAAGCCCGTCATGCGGCGACCCTCAGGACGAGCCAGGCCGCGGCGCCGCAGAGCGCGATCACGAGGGCGAACGAGAACAGCCAGAACGCGGACGCGACGCCGGTCTTGCGGGCCAGGATGAACGCGTCCGAGCTCGCGAGCTCGCGGCGGCGCGTCGTATGAACGGACACGAGGTTCCACCAGTCCCGGATGGCGCCGAGCACGAGCGCGGCCCCCACCCCGAGCGTGAGATGCCCCTGGAGGTCGGGCGGCACGGCCACGACGAGAATCGCCACCGCGACGATCGCGCCGAGAAGAATGAGGACGCCTTGAAGGTTCCGGATGAACAGGAACACGGCGAGCAGCACGACGACCGCGCCCGAGAGCGCGGCCCGGCCCCATCCGGCCGCGGAGGCGGCGACGAGCGCAGCGCCAACGACTGCGGGCGCGGGGTAGCCCCAGAACCCGAACCACACGGCACGGCCACGACCCATGCCCTGGGTCGTGCCGCCCTGATCCATGCGGAGCGTGATGCCCGTGACCCGCATGCCGGTCAGAAGGCCCGCGAATGCGTGGCCCAGCTCGTGGACGATCGTCACGAAGCGGCCGAAGAAGCGCCAGAGGACCGGCACGACGCACAGGGCCGCCGCTCCGACCACGAGCCACACGAGCTCGGTCGCGGGCACCACGAGCGGCGCGGTATGTGTAAACCCTTGGACGAAGGCCGCCCACCATTCCTGGACCATCATCCCCGACCCTAGCGGAGTGGACTGGGAGTACCCAGCTGATAATGGGAGTCGCCCAGCCGGGAAAGCGCACACAGCCGCGTGTGCCACCCTTGAAGACATGGCATCCACCCGAGCGCGCCCCGACCCGCCCAGTCCGCCGCGGCATGCGACGGCGCAGACCGGGACGGCGCAGCACGGGACAATGCAGAACGGGACGACCCAGAACGGGACAATGCAGCACGGGACGACCCAGCACCGGAC
This sequence comes from Sinomonas sp. G460-2, assembly GCF_047759905.1. Lineage (NCBI taxonomy): Bacteria > Bacillati > Actinomycetota > Actinomycetes > Micrococcales > Micrococcaceae > Sinomonas > Sinomonas sp. G460-2. The sequence continues at coordinate 1,275 of NZ_JBKZWT010000249.1, forward strand.
AACGCCGCGCGACGCCGTCGCGGGTCCCGGGATGTTCCTCGCCGCCGCGCTCGCGTGCGCGGCGGGCGTCGCGGGCACGTATTGGTTCTTCGTCCGCACCACGACCGGCCAGTACATCGACGAGTCGGCGCTCGACGAGGCGGTCGAGCTCTACGGGGGCCGCGCCGCGAAGGCGGCGCTCGGGTTCCTGGACGCCCTGCCGACCATCGCCGTCGTCCTCGGCATCGGGGGGTTGATCTATGCGGCCGTCGCGAAGGGCCGCTGGTCCGCCGCCCTCATTGCGTTCGCGGGGGCCGCGCTCGCGAACGTGGCCACGCAGGTGCTCAAGGCGTACGTCTTCACGCGGCCGTTCCGGGGCGTCGAGACCCTCATGGACAACTCGCTCCCCTCGGGCCACACGACGCTCGCGGCCTCGGCGGCGGCGGCGGTGTTCTTGGTGTCGTCACCCTCGTGGCGGCCGTTCGTCGCGTGGGCGGGCGGAACGTTCGCGATCCTCTCGGGCGGTGCGACGCTCGTGAACCAGTGGCACCGCCCGTCGGACGTCATCGCGGCGTTCCTTGTTGTCGGGGCGATCATGTCCCCGGCCGGCTGGCTCATCATGCGGACCGGCGGGCGCTGGAACTCGTGGCGCGGCTTCGGGAGCCACTGGGCCGCCTCACGCCTGTGGCTCGCGCTCCCCGTGCTCGCGGGGCTCTGCGCCACGGGCCTCGCGGTCTCCCTGCTCATGAGACTCGCGGCAGGCTCGGGGATCACGAGCACGACTCATTACTTCTGGTCCGGCATCTCCCTCATCGTCATCAGCGGCTATCTGCTGACCATCGCTGCGACCTGGCTCTTCGCTGTCTCCGCCCGGCGAGAGTGAACCCCCGAGCTTCCCGAGCTTTCGGCAAGCTCACAGCCTTCTCGGCAAGCTCTCAGCCATCTACCCGTTGCGCTCTCGCCCCGCTGGCCGTTAGCCTGTGCCATATCCATTCATTGGACTAATCGGCCCGCCGAAACACCGCTTCGGGGCCGCCGAACGGCACGACTGCTATTGGGGGCAGCCGTGCCGTTCGACTTTCGGCTCGGGCCGCCAAGATAAGTGCTGCTAGCGATACCCGTCGACGATGGCGGCGGCGATCTCTCGGTAGGACCGCCGGGTCTCGGGCCGCAGGGCGGAGAGCGAGATGAGATCGCCGTCCGCAATCGCGTTGTCATGCGGGACGCTGATGAGCACGCGGCACATGCCCCCAAGGGTGGCCTCGATGGCAGCCTTGTCGACCCGTGCCGAGACGCCGTCCTTGTCCGTGACGACCACGATCGCGTTGCGCGCGAGCTCGGCGAAGCCGTGCGACGCGAGCCATGCGAGGGTGTCCCGGGCCCGCTTGGCGCCGCTCACGGCGAACCCTGCGGCCACCACGACGTTGTCGGCATTCTCGAGGATTCCGCGCATGGCCGGACGGCTCACCCCGGTTCCGCAGTCCGTGAGCGTGACGCCGTAGTGGCGGGACACGAGGTTATAGACGCGGCGATAGTCCTCGGCGGTGAGCGAATCGGAGAGCTCGGGGTCCTGTTCCCCCGCGAGCAGGCGCAGGCTCGCGGACTCGTGGAGGTACGAGTCCAGGGCGTCGCGTGATTCGTCGTCCCCGATGTCCTGAAGGAGCCGCGTGATCGTGAGCTCGCGTTCGGACTCGTAGGCGCCCTCGCCGAGCGCGCGTTCGATCAGATCGCCGGCGTCCGGGTTGGCGTCGATCGCGCACACGCTTCCCGCGCGGATGCCCGCGAGCGTCAGGCCCACGCCAACCGTGGTGGACGTCTTGCCGACCCCGCCCTTGAGGGAGAGGAACGCGGTGTTCTGGCTGCTGCCGATGCCCCGACGGATCCGGCGATCGAGCTCGGCCTCGGCCCGCTCCTCCGCTGACTGCCCGAAGATCGCGCCGCCGCTGATCCGGTGCAGCCATCCGCGGAAGCCGCGCAGCCCGGTCACCTCTTCCACGGGCTTGACGAAGCCTGCCGGCTGCTCGCCGGGCACAAGCGCCGGGAGCGGCTCGGGCCGGGGAAGCGGACCAGGCTCAAGGCTTTCGAGCGATTCAGCGCCCTCAAGAGATTCTCGCGCCCCGATGCGCGCGGGCTCAGGGCGGACGACGTCGGGCTCATACTCCCCGGGCTCAGTCGCCTCAGGGTCGTGCCCATCACGGTCGCGCCAGGCAGGGTCGCGCCAGGCAGGGTCGGGCCAGTCGGGGTCGCGCCGTTCGGCGTCCGGCTCCTCAGACGGCTCGGCCCGTGGCTCCGGAACCTCCGGCGCCCTCTCGGGCATGGCGGGCACTAATTCCGGCGGAAGCGATTCGGGGACCGAATCCTTCCCGTCTCCGTCTTGTGCGGCGTCCTCGCCCGGTGCGGGGTCCCCCTCCGGTGCGGGGTCCTCGTCCGGTGCGGGGTCCTCCCCCGGTGCGGGGCCCTGCCCTCGTTCGGCCTCCTGCGCCTCGCGCAGCTTGCGAAGTTCTCGACGGGTCATCGGCACCACGCTATCGTTTGGCGCCGCGTCCCCGGTGCCAGCCTGCAGCGTTCCGTCGTCGACCATTACGACCCTTTCGTTTCTGGCCCCGCAGGCAACTCTAGTGGAGGCTGCTGATCGCCTTCAGTCGCCCGATGAAGAGACGGGACTGTTCGGGGCCGTACGGGAGGATCGGGATGGCCTTGGTTGCGTCGTTCGGCGATTCGCGTGTCGCCTGCCGAGCGGACCGCACGGCCGTGGCCATGGTCTCGGCCATCGTGCGAACTGCGACGTCGGTACACAGCGCCCCGTGGCCGGGCACAAGGTGCTCGTAGCGGTGGCGCAGAGCCGAGATGTGCCGCAGGACGTCGGCCCATTCCTCGGGGTACGCGTCGCTGAACTCGGGATAGCCCTCCTCTACGAGATCGCCGCTGAACAGCGATGAGGACGTGCCGACAAGCAGGTCGCCGTCCGTGTGCCCACGCCCGAGGTAAAAGAGCGTCACGGTCTGGCCGCCGAGGTCCACGAGTACGGGTTGGTCACGAACAATCGCCTGCGGGACCACGATCTCCGTGTTCTCGCCCCCGCCGGCGGACATCTCGGGCTCCCGGTCGGCGACCTCGGCTCGCGCCTGGTCAGCGGCCGAGGCGATCGTGGCCGCCGCGTTCTCGTGCGCCCAGAACTCCTCGACCCCGGCCGCCGCAAACACCGCATTGCCGAAGAAGTGGTCGTAATGCGCGTGCGTATTGACGACAACGAGCGGCAGCTCGGTCTTCTCCCGCACCGCCTCGAGGATCTGGCTCGCCTGACGCGGGCCTTCGCCCGTGTCGATCACGAGAGCACGCTCGGAGCCGACCACGAGGCCGACGTTGAGCCGCAAGGGCTCGAGGCTAAGCCTGTACGTCTCGCCGCCGAGATCGAGCCATTGAGCCATGTGCCGCACGTCCTTCACTTCAGGGTGGTCGTAGTGGTCCGATTCTGCCACGGCGTTCAGAGGTCGGCGAGAATGCTGCCCGGATGTTCGACGGCGTCGGCAACGTAACGCAGGAAGCCTCCGGCCGTGCCGCCGTCGCACACGCGATGGTCGAACACGAGAGTCAGCTCGACGACCTTCCGCACTGCGAGCTGGCCGTCGACGGCCCACGGCCGGTCCACAATCCGCCCGACGCCGAGAATGGCGGCCTCGGGATAGTTGATGATGGCCGCACTGCCGTCGACCCCGAACACTCCGTAGTTATTGAGCGTGAACGTGCTACCGCTCAGGTCGGCGGGCGTGGCCTTGCCGTCCCTGGCCACGGCGGTGAGCCTGCGCAGCTCGGCGTCGAGGCGACGCGCGCTCAGCGCGTGCGCGCCGCGGATGCTCGGCACCACGAGCCCGCGGTCCGTCTGGGCCGCGAAGCCCAAATTGACGCCGTCGAACGCGACGATCTCCTGGCCGCCGTCGGCCGCGGTCTCGATCCGCGAGTTGAGCTCGGGGAATTTCGCGAGGCCCGCCACGACGAAACGCGCGATGAACGCCAGCAGGCTCGGAGTGTTCTCGGGGTCGCGGCGCTTGAGTTCGGCACGCAGCTCGACGAGCTCGGTCGCGTCGGCATCGACCCACACGGTCGCCTCGGGGATCTCGGAGCGGCTCCGGGACATTGCCTGGGCGACGGCGCGGCGCATCCCGCGC
>NZ_JBKZWT010000025.1:0-26622 GCF_047759905.1 Sinomonas sp. G460-2
GCCAGTCAGCCCGCGTCGGAGGCCTGGAGCTGGGATCTGGGCGGCACGGGAGCTCGTCGACTGCCGCCTCTTCATCGACGGTTGATGGCTTGACCGAAAAAGTGTTGATTCATGCTGTGTTCCCTTCCTAACCCTGTCGAGAATCTCGTACTGTTCACTAGGGTTGTGTCAGCTGTGATGGGAATGTGTATGGGGTCGCTAATGTTCGGGAGTGCCGCGCGCCGCGCAGCGGCGGCACTCATTTCCACTCTCCTGGTGACCGGCGCGGGGGCCGCGGTGGCCGCGCCGGCACAGGCCGCTCCATCTCGGGCGGCCGTGCCGTCGGCGGTCCAGCCTACTCGGGCGGCCGCGCCGTCGGCGGTCCAGCCTGCCCTCAGTTATCCGCAGCGCACTGCTCAAATCGGCATCACGCTCGTGACGCTCCAGACGCGCGACAAGCCGACCGCGACATACGACACGAACGCCTTGCAGAGTGCGTTCAACACCGCGAATTCCTATTGGCAGACCGTTTCAGCGGGCCATATTTCGCTGCGCCTCGACTCGTTGTCGAATCTCTCGACCCAGGTCTCGTCGACGGATGAGTTCGTGACGATTATGAACGCGGTCACCAATCAGCTGCGCTGGACGGATTCGGCTAACAGGGTCATCATGATCGTTGACCCGGCCAGCAATATCACCGTCAACGGCACCGCGAACGCCCTAGGCGTCACGTGGTCCACGGGGAGCGAGGGCGGGCGCGTGATGCTTGCCCAGCCGTCGCAGTTCACGCCCCCCGTCATGACTCACGAACTCGGTCACATACAGGGTCTTGGCCACGCGAACACGCTCGAATGCACCGACTCGCGGCCCGACTCGAGGATCGTCAACGGGGCGTTCGCGGATACCAATTGCACGTCGCGCGAATACGGCAACAACACGGACGTCATGGGCATCTCGCAATACAACGAGCCGTACCTCGATTCCGTCCTGTTCCAGTTCGGCGGCTTCGGCAACGGCAACGAAATCGCCGATGTCGGCACGGTGGCCCGGTCGGCTACATACACCCTGACTCCATGGGCCGGGACGGGCGCCAACCGCGCGATCAAGTTCCAGGACCCGGTGACCGGTGAGGAGTATTACCTCCAATACAAGGCGCCCGTGGGCTATGACGCCCCGACGGCGGTGGGCGGGAATCAGGGGGTTCAGGTCATCAAGACCAGCACGGACCCGACCGAGTCCGTCCTGATCCCGCAGACCACCGCTCCGTTCAGCGGCTACTACCGCAGCGACCTCTCGTGGCAGGCTGGCCAGACGTTCACAACCGACGGCGGCACAACCGTCACGGTCAACTCGGTAACGGCCTCGTCCGCGACGGTGACGGTCGCACCCGCCCTCGAGCACCGCCAGGACATCGGGATGCCCGCCGGCGCGACGCCCATCTCGGGGCGCTGGTGGGGTGGTGGCAAGGCTTACGGCGGCTGGGTTCTGAACGGGAAGTGGTGCCTCCAGAGGCCCACAAACGGACCGGCCTGCTTCTGGTACGGTCTCGGGACCGACACGCCCGTGGTGGGTGACTGGAACGGGGACGGAGTGGACACCCCTGGTATCGTCCGTAATGGCCAGTGGCAGCTCACCAACTCGATTTCGACTCTGTCAGTGGACAGGATCATTAATTACGGGCTCCCCTCCGACACACCCGTGACTGGCGACTGGGATGGAACCGGGGTTACAACGATCGGCGTGGTGCGCAACGGCCAGTGGTACCTGACCAATTCACTTGATCCGTACCCCGGGGTCGCATACGCGTTCCCCTTCGGCAACCCCGGAGACAAGCCTTTGACGGGCAACTGGACCGGTAGTCGAAACTTCGGGGTCGGGGTGTGGCGCAACGGCTGGTTCTACTTGAGCAACAATGGCCAGTCTGTCGACAACGCCTTCCCTTATGGCAACCCGGCCGATACGCCCGTGACGGGCGACTGGGATGGCGTAGGCGGCTCGACTGTCGGCATCGTGCGCGGCAGCACGTGGCAGCTGACCAACAGCAACTTCGCGCGCCAGGTCAACATCATCTTCAACTGACGGGTCACCGAGGGCACGGTCCGCCTGCAGCCGAACGCCGGTGGAAGGGCCGTTGCTGTGCGCCCGGTCACGCGAGGACACTGAAGGCATGGATCCCGCGACGAGTGCCGCCGCCGCGATTGGCGGCTATCTTGACCACTATCTCGACAAGCTCCTCGAGCTGATTCCTGCCGCTGCTGCTGGCGACGTCGAGGCGGTTCACGACGCGCGGGCCGCCCTGCGGCGCGTCCTGTCGGTCCACGGCGGGTACGGGAAGTCACTGTTCAAGGCGAAGAAGGCGCAGCTCAAGGCGGCGCGCGCCGTCGTCCGTCATCTCGGCGCGGTGCGGGATCCGCAAGTGGCCCTCGAGCGACTCTCCCAGCCGCCCCTGCCGCAGGATGTCGCGAGCCTTCCTGCACTCCGGCGAGACCTCGAGGAGCGCGCCGATACGGGGCTCGCCCAGCTTCACCCCAAGCAGCTTCGCCGGAGCGCAGAGGGCGCCGCCAGGGCGCTACGCCTCCGGAACACGGAGTTCGCGGACGACGCCGTGGCGGGCCTCCTCCGCCAGCAGTGGGAGTTGTGCGAACGGCTGAGGACGGAGGCCCAAGCTTTTTCTCCGGGTGCGGCACGTTGGACGCATCTCCATGCCGAGCGCAAGGCACTCAAGCGGCTCCGGTACATGGCCGAATCGCTGCAAGCGTGGGCCGCGGACGGCACGGGTCGCGTCGCGGTCGGTGCAGAGAAGCGGCAGGAGGCCCTCGGGGCCGTCAACGACTGTTGGCAGCTCGAGCTGTGGCTCGTTGACTCTCTGCGGCTCAAGGGCGTTAGCGAGGACGACGTCGTGCGCCTCCTCGGTGCGGAAGACGGCGCCCTGACGGCGTGCGATGGTGATTATCGGACCGTCGCGGCCGAGCCGATCCATAGGCCCGAGTTGCCGTCGGCGTGAGCCCGCAGGCAGCATGGCTGCCGGTTATCCACAGGGTCAAGGAAGCGGGACTCCGTGCTGTGGGACGTCGGCTACGCTGAGTTTCGTCGGCTGGGGAGCCGGCGCGCCGCGGCACCGCACCTGCCCGCGGCGAGAGGGAGCAGCCTGCGCTGCACTTTGGGGGATGTATGGATGCCATACGCATCGTCGAGGGCGAGGTCCGTGAGCTGATCCGCGTGCGGGGCCTTGACCCGCTCGGACAGGCCGACGAGATCAAGAGGCTCGTCGACGCCGCCGTCGAGGATTACGACGAACGGGCCTTGCTGGGTGCCGTTCCGCCTCTGGGCGAGGCGGATGTCGCGAGAAAGACGGTGTTCGATGCCGTCGCCGGCTTCGGCTTGCTGCAGCCGCTCCTTGACGACCGGAGCATTGAAGAGATCTGGATCAATGCCCCGCACGAGGTGTTCATCGCCCGCGGCGGCGCATCGGAGCTCACCTCGGTGGCGGTGTCCGAGGCGCAGATCAGGGATCTCGTCGAGCGGATGCTCAAGTCTTCGGGCAGGCGTCTTGACCTCTCGAGCCCGTTCGTTGACGCCTCCCTTCCGGACGGCTCGCGCCTTCATGTGGTCATCCCGGACATCACGCGGCGCCACTGGGCCGTCAATGTCCGCAAGTTCGTGGCCCGCGCGTCGCGCCTCGACCATCTCGTGGAGCTCGGCTCGCTGACGCCCCAGGCGGCGCGCTTCCTTGCGGCCGCGGTCGCGGGAGGCCTCAACATCCTCGTCTCCGGCGCGACCCAGGCCGGCAAGACGACGCTTCTCAATTGCCTCGGTGCCGCCATCGGCTTTCGGGAACGCGTCGTGACGGTCGAGGAGATCTTCGAGCTCCAGTTCCCGCTCCGGGACGTCGTCGGCCTCCAATGCCGGCAGCCGAATCTCGAGGGTGCAGGTGAGATTCCGCTCCGGCGGCTCGTCAAGGAGGCGCTGCGCATGAGGCCGGATCGGCTCGTCGTGGGGGAGGTGCGCGAGGCGGAGAGCCTCGACATGCTCATCGCCCTGAATTCCGGGCTGCCGGGTATTACAAGTGCACCATACTCTGCGCTGTGAGTCCGTGCGCGTCTTTTCGGCTCCTGCGATAGTCGAACCATACTGCAAGACCAAGTAGCCGGGTCAGTTGCGGTTGAGGCCGAATGCCCGGGTCATCAGCGCCTCCTTGTAGTGCGACTCTGCGGCGTCCACCACAGTCGATGACGTCGACGGGCCGAACACGCGTAGGAGGCTGAACACGAAATGCCTGGCATGGTCGGTCTTCACCGGGTCCTCGCCCGTGCTGTCGTAGGCGAGCTCCCGGAGGGCCTTGTTGCCGCCGTGCCCGTCCTTGGCATACGAGGTCCATCGGCCGAGGATCCGCTCCGCGCCGTCGGCCTTGCCCACGTACTGCTTCCCGTTGGTGGAGTCGGTGATCAGGTAGATACCCTGAACGGCTTTCAGGGCGACAAGCCATTCGGCATACCTGCCGTCCTCCACCATGGCCTGCAGCTCGCGGAATGTGAGCCTCACACTGTCGAAGCCTGGGAAAGGCACCCGGTCCCGGTCGGCGATCTCCAACACGCACAGGTTGGCTGAGCTCACCCCGTACCGGAACCAGCTCCGGCCTGCCCACTCCACGACAAGCCTGTCAGCAAGGGCAGAGAGGAAGCCGCTCGGGCGCAGGTCGAAATGGACTTTCTGTGTCGGTGCGATGTACTTCGCCGGCATTCTCCAGGACGCCCCAGAGGCGAGACCGGAGCCCGCCGTCGGCGATCAGGATCACCCAGTATTTCGGCGGCGTTGCGGAGAACACTCCCGGCACCTGGACTCGGGTGTAGGCGATGAGGGGCGCAGGCGCGAGGTCGTCCGGTCCGAGGCCAGCGTGCCGGATGACGAGGATGTCCTTTAGGCCAATCGGGTCAACATGGGATCCGCCCATTGCCGTGAGGATATGCCCGAGTGTGAGAGGTGCCGCCGGATCAGTCGATGGGGTCAACGCGGCTGGCGCCTCGCCCATGTCGGAAGGCTGAAGTTCGTCCATGTCGATGACCGTAGATCCCGACGGCCTGGTCCCGCTCGATACTGCGCAGCTGCATAGCAGACGCTCCTCTCCACTCCGGCGCTTGGGCCCCTTCCACGGCTGTCCGGATCTACTCGACCGGGATCCCTTCAGGCGTTGCCCCCCGGAGGGCGCCGCGCAGCGGCCCCACCACGCCGGTTCAGACGAGCTGTCGTCCTCGTCTCGGCTATCTCGTCTCCAGCACGGACAGTCCTTCGGCGCTCTTGCCATACCGGTACCACGACCGGGGGCTTGTGTACTCCACGACCAGCCGGTCGGCCAGATCGGAGAGGAAGCTGCTCTGGCGCAGGTCGTAGATGCGCTCGATGTCGTTGCGCTTCACCTCTCCGTGGTTCTCGAAAACCCCGAAGAGGCGCGAGCGGAGCCCGCCGTCCGCGACCAAGATCACCCAGTACCGTGGCGGCTTGGAGGGGAAGCGGCCGGGCCACTGGACCCGGGTGTACTCGATGACGCGTTCCTGGGTCAGGTCCTCGGGCCCGTTCAGATGGATGGGGTCGCCTGGCTTGAAGGCATGCCGGATGACGAGGATGTCCTCCAGCCCGATCGGCGGTACATAGGATCGTCCGGCGCGGGTCAGGACATCGCCGAGCGTGCGCACCGAGCCATTCGTCGGGGCATCCACAAGGGAGCGTTTGCTGAGGTCAGGGGAGGCCAGGTCATCCACCGGCCCACCATAGGCTTTGCCAGCCTTCGTGACCCTATTCGACCGCGATCTCCTCGGATGTGGCCGCCCTCGGTCCCCGCTTACGGCGGAGCTCGGGGGACATGACAGGCTCGACCCTGCGGGGATCGCCCGGTGTCGAGGCGCGCGAACAGGATCGACCAGGCGTGGTCAGACGGCAACCGCGACGGCGGGTCGTTCCGGGTGGTTGTACCGCACCAGGATGTCCGGTTCCTCACGGTTCTCTTTACCGTGTTCGAGGACGCCGTCCACGGTGAAAGCGAGCTCCGCCGGCGTGCGTTCGCGGAGCACACGCTCATCGACCTGCAAAGCGACGGACAGGTCAAAGTCCAGCCAGCGGCCCAGCAGCATTGGCCCCGCCACCAGCAGGACCAGGTCAGCAGGCGCCGGCTGCCGCTGGGCGCGAACCGAGCGGTCGGTTTCCGGGTCACGCAGCCGCGGCAGCCACTGCGCCGATCCCGATGCGGCGAGCGGGTCCAGCACCTCGCGGGCCAGCGCGGCGAAGTCGAACCAGCGTTGCCGGTAGCTGTCCGGATCCTCACGGCCGAACTCCAGCCGCTGGGAGGCCGGCAGCAGGTAATCCCTCAGCTCCACCACCTCCGCGGGTCTGCCCGTTGAGCGCAGCCTCGCGGCGATTCTCCATGCGAGGTCGGCTGGTGCGGCCGCTTTCGCGCCGTCGACGGCGACCCTGATCCGGCCCGCGCGCGCCAGGCAGCGGTCGGCAACCATGAAAACCAACGCGTCAGGTGTCAGCGGGGCGTATGAGGGCACCCGTCGATTATCGCCTTCGGCGCATAGCGCGTGCTGCCGATGCTTCCGCACACATGGGACAGCAGCCAGAAGGCAGGGACAACGACAGGAAAACCGTGGCAGCCCCCGAGACGAGCGCCCAGACGATCCGGGACTGGGCGTACGAGACGCTCGCCGATCTAGGCCCGCTCATTGCCCACCTCGAGACCACAGGGGAGGACACCTGGCAGACCGATGTCGTCAGGTCGGAGGACAGCACCCGGAAGTGTTTCTTCGGACACGTGCACGCGTGGGGTGGCGACGACACCCGCGGGTCCGCGCTGTGGGAAGCCTTCGAGGAGCTGTGGTCGACGACATACCGGATCTACACGGTGAACGACGGTTCCGACCCCGGCTATCATCAGCCGACCCCGAAAGAGCGCATCCTGGCCTACCTCGGGAAACTCCAGTCAGGGGAGGAGCCGACCACGCACGAGTCGATGGAGGCCGAGTACCAGCGGTACCCCGCCGAAGATGAAACCGAGGCCTGACAGTCCCAGACCCCGCGGCGGGCGACGCGGACCTGCGCCGTCGCGGGGGTGACCTTCAGGCCGGGAAGCCGACGAGCGGAACGTATTCGAGGTCGGGCCGAGGGCAGACCCTTGCGGTGCCGGGGCTGTCCTGCTCTGTCGTCTGGCACCCGACGTTGGCGATGGCGACCCGAGGACCCGGCCGCCGACGCAGAGCGCAGCGATGGCGAGGATGACCAGTATCGAAGCGGCGGTGGGATGGGCGCCCATGCGATCGCCTAAGGTTCGGTGGATCATGCCGTCTGTGACGGGACAGCGGTGGGTTCGTCCACCACTGGGCTCACCGCGCCTGCCGCTTTCATTCAGGCTGCCCGCGCGAGGGGGCGCGAGATCCGGTGCTGGGGCTGCCGGGGGCGCGGCCCACTCGAGCACAGCGTGAACAGCGTCGGTGGCCTCGGACAGGAGCTGGTCGGTGCGCCGCAGCCGCCACACCGTAGGGGTGATCGTCTCATTGGCCCGCGCCGCGCGTCGCACGCCTCAGCGGGCTCGTCGAGGTTGTGCTCCCGGTAGGCCTCGGCGAGGGCCTTCTGGGCGACCATGAGGACGCCTGGGGTGTTGCCGAGCTGGGCTGCGACCGAGTCGAGCAGCACGGCTGCCTCATGCCTGGGCAGATGGGTGGTCACTGCGCGGCCTCTTCCTGGTCGAGTTGGTCGCGGGTCTTGAAGGACCCCGGCCGTGGGTGATGGATCGTGTAGTTATAGACGCCGTCACCGACGACGACCTCGAGCCCGCGTTCCTCGAACGGGAGCACGAGGCAGTCGGGGCACTTGCACTTGCGTCGCGACTGAACGACCCCGTAGCGGGCCTCGCAGATGGAGCCGACATAGAACGCGCCGACAGGCACCTGTTCGACGGTTGCTGACTTCATAGGGGCCTCCTCGCGGCCGGGACTGTCTCTGGGATGGCTCGATGTGTGCGGTGGGACCCTGGTCCGTCATCGCCATGCGACGAACCGTTGACCGGTGGGCACACCGGCCCGACCCTTTGATCCATGACCGCAGAACCCAAGCAGAACTCCGAGGCATCTGACACCTATGGGGACGAGGTGGTGAAGCACCTCCGAGGTATGGCCGGCTCGGTCAAAGCTGAAGCCAAGGCAGCATGGACACAGGCGAGGATCTGGGTCCCGCTCAGCAGCATGGTGGCCCTGGCCACGCCCGCTGCGGCGTTCATCGCCGGGTTCAGTGGCCTCGGCCGGCTAATCGACCAGTCCGGGGTGATCGTATGGTCTTTCGTGTCCGGTCTGCTCGGTGTCGTCGCCCTTTGGGTGCGCAAGCAGGCAGAGACGGAGGGCACGACCGAGCGGCTCCGCGGCGCGGCCGCGTACGCCCTGATGGACGACATCTGGGACGCCCTCGCCAGATACGACGCATACACCAAGGCGCTCTCCCTGGGGACACCGGTGAAAGGGTTCGAGGACCAGTCGAGCATCTTCCAGTGGCTGTGCACGCAGCGGGACACGTTCGTGAAGCGGCGTGCCGCGCTGGAGAAGTTCGTCTACAAGCTGCCCGGTCTCGACGGGAAAGGTGCCTAGGCGGCCAGCACGGAACCCGTCCCGAATGCCTGGGCCCTGACGGCGTCGTAGCGGGCGATGCCGTCGACGATCCCGAACACGGCGACCAGGTACTGGTGGGCGTACTTGCCCCGAACACGTACGCCCACCAGTACTCGCTGCGGCTCGAGCGGCCACGGAAGTCCAAGCCCCCCTCCAACCGGACGACGGCGGGGCCCCGAACGTAGCGCCGTGGACAGCTGGTCTGGTCTCGGCCGTGAACTGTCAAGGGTCGTCATGACGATCTCCCCCAAATGAACCACAGTGGTCGGCGGGCCGCGAGCATCAGAGCCAGCAGCGGAAGCAGTAGTCTCAGCCGGCGCCGCCAGCGCGGGCCTTGGCGAGCTCGAGCTCGGCGGCGCGAATGCGGTTGTTCGCACGCCCGTCCATGATCCCGCCGACGACCGCGACCACGAGTCCGATCCAGAAGAACGCGCCACCGCCGCCGATCACTCCGAACAGCGCGACCAGCACCCGGAACGCAAGTCCGACGGTCGCTCCGACCCGAGCCTCGTGCCCGCTACGAGCATGCTGTTAGCGACGGCGGCTTCCATCGGGCCAGCGGCCGGAGGCGCGAGCGTGTCACGCCCCGGCGTTGGCGGGTGCCGCAGCCTTGACCTCAACGACGATAAGCGCGGGAGTGCGGAGGGAGCACGCTAGGTTCGGCCCGGATGCCGAAGGTGTGCGTCAGATGCAGGGCCGAGTTGCCGACACGGCTGTGCTGCCTAGGAGGACTGCCCCATCCATGCCGAACGCGTTCCGGAGGGTCAGCAGGTCGCGGCCCCCGCAGGGGCGACAGCGGCGGGACCACGTTGGTCGCTGCGTGAAACCTGCGGCGGTCGCGTCGACGGTTACGGTGCGGACGAGCCGGATCCGCTGGATGTCCACGCTAACGGCCAAGCGTGGAGACAAGCCCCCAACCCCAGCGGCTCCACCCTGCGAGTTAACGCCCCACAGGAACCCGGCCACCCGAACCTAGAACGCCTGAAACCCACATAACCGGGACCAGAGGGCCCGCTCCGGCTTTGGGTCCCGTCAGCCGATGGCTCATGGCCTTGGGTATGGGCGGGGCAACCGCACTCGTCAGCGGGTGCGGGCACCGCTCGTGATCGGCTTTCTCATCGGGGTCTTCCAGAGGGGCTGCGCCCCCGGCGGGTGCCGGGAGGGCTTGGGTGTATCGGGCAGGGGCGTGGATGCGCCCACGGGTAGACCGGCTCTCGATGAGCGGTCCGCGCTGGCAGTCGGACAGCGGTTCAACATGTTCACGGCTCGCTGGCGAGACGAGCTTCGCAAGGTGCCCGACCCTGGGGAAGCAGCACCCGGACCTGCAAGTGTTGGTCAGACCATCAGGGCCAGCTCACCCGCACCGGGCCGCGCAGCTGCCGGGCTTCACGCCGCGAACCCCACGGGACGCACGGACCGGAGGACGGCACGAACCGCCGCCGCAGGCCGCAAGGAGAGGCCTGGCAGCTGCACTAGGGCGAACACGCCGTCGGCCGGGTCCCAACACGACGACAAGATCCGACCCGCTCGGGCCGCGTCCCGCAGGAGCCTCGGCCCACGAGAGAGCTATGACGATGAACGCGGCGAAGTGTTGAACCAGCAGGACAGGACATGGCATGACGCCGGGCAACACGGGGTACACAACGAGGGCCGGGCGAGGTCGCGAAGCGACCGAGCCCTTCTTGATATGGCCACCCTGCCACCGGCTAGCGGCTCGAACGTCGGGGCTATGGCCCGGCCTGCGTTACCGCTGGGGCAGCGCAGGCGTGCAATCCGTCCGAGCGGTGGGCTACCGCCCGGCGCCGCGTGCGGCGGACTGGGCGGCGGCGAAGTAGAGGAGCTCCGCCAATCATGCACTCCGTTCGCCTTCTCCCGGCCGGTCGAGTGATGTGCTCGCCGTCGATGTCGAGCGCGGCTGAGAGGGCAGTCCACGTGTTGCCGGAATGGGCGCCGGACGCGACGGTTAGCCTGGGGGCACCGGATAGCACGATGCGGGTGACCGTGCCGTGATGGCACAGGACTCGCCGGATCGTGAAGACAGTCGCCTGCGGGTGCTTGAATCCTGCGTGCTGACAACCCCTGTTCTTGAGTGCAGACGAGGCGACCGTCGTCCAAGGTGGCAGCGAGGCGGGCGAGGAACTCGAGCGCGTCGCTGGGCGCCGTGCGGCGGTCGCCTCGGTTCCGGTCACGCCATCGCTGCCGAGCCAGGTTGTAGATCAGTTCGGCGACCGCCGCTGCGGGGCTCCCTATGGTTCAGCCGCGGCCGATGTGGCGACGGCAAAGTGCCGACGGCAACGTCGACCGGGCTGATCCTGTGACGGCGCTGCCTCGGCCCGGCCAGACATCTGCAGCGTCCTCGTCATGGTCATCGGTGCCGCTGGGGCCGAGTCGGACACGGCTTCACCGGGACGGCCCCCGTCCTTTTGTTGCACACACGGAAGCGCGCCCGCCCGGATGCGGCTGAGGGCCCGGACGCGGCGTTGGGGCCCCCAGCGCTTGGGGAGCGGTCACGCGGCGAGCAGATCCTGCCCGTCCTCGTCGATGTCGCGGTGGTTGCGCCCGCCCGAGAACAGGGTCGGCAGGTCCACCGGGACCCCGCGCAGATCCAGGTCGCCGAACCGGTACCGGTAGACCGACGACGCCTTGCTCCCGCGGCCCTTCTCCCGGTACACGCCGCACGCGAGGCCCTCGTCCCAAACTGCCATCCACGCCGACGCTGCGCCCTGGCCCGGGGGGATCAGGTCCGGGTACGCACGCTGGGCAGCGTTGAACGCCGTCTCACGGGAGAACAGCACCGCGTCCTTGTCCCGGACCTTCACCAGGAACCCGATCGACTCGCCGCCAGGGCGCATCGACCCGTCAGAGCCGCCCGCGATCCAGCCGAGCTGGTTGTTCGTCAGCCCCTGCCGGGAGAGCTCCTGCTCGTCCGAGCCCACGAACGGTGCACGCGACGGGTCCTCCACGGCCACGACGTGCGCCCGGCCCGACTGCAGCAGGTTCTTCAGTGCCCGCACGAGCGACATGCCGGGGGCCGCCTCACGGTTCTCCGCGTGGGTGTCTATCGCGTTCTCCACCACCGGCACACCCATCCCGTCTACGAGGAGCCGGTCTACGAGCTCGTCCTCGACCCCTGCCCGCGCTGCCATCTCCTGCAGCAGCGGCAGCACCGACAGGACATCGCCCATCAGGTCCGAGGTGCGCTCGATCTTCGACCGCTCAGCCCCTGCAGCCTCCATGAGCCGCTTGACGTCCTCCTTCGTGCCCTCGTTGAGCCGGTCGAGCACCTCTGCGCGGTAGCCTGCCCACCGGCCCGGGTACTCGCGGGCGCGGTGCTGGATCCACTGGATCAGGTGCGCGGTGAGCCGGGCGGGGATGCCGTCCTTGCCGACCTGGACGAGGGCGTCCGTGACCTCCGTCGACGGGGACAGGGCCCCGTCGCCGATCGCCACCGGGATCGTGCGCTCCATCGCCGACGCAGTCGCCAGGCGGTTCTCCGCCGTGACGATCAGCTGAGCCATCGGCCGGTTCTGCGCACGCGCGGTCATGTCCACGTTCATGCGCCCCTTGCCGGAGTCGTTGAACATGGATCGGATCAGGTCCTCGAGCTTCGTGGCGCCCGCCTCAGCGGCACGCTGCGACGTCGACGGGGCAAGGTCGTCAACCACCCAGATCGGGGCCTGCGAGACAGCCTTCTCCATGTACGCGGCCGTGTCGGACGCCGCGCCCGGGAGCCTGTCGATCCAGTCCTGGCCCGGGACCGCGGCCCAGAACTGCATGCACCGGTGGGCGGTGAAACTTTTCCCTTTGCCCTTCGGCCCCCAGAAGTAGCCCGTTGCCTTGGGCCGGTTCGGCAGGACCGGGCGCAGGCCCATGCACATCACGAGCACCCCGGTGGCCGGGTCCGTCCACGCGCCGGAGTCCACGTAGTGGGCGACGACCTCGCGGATGTCAGAGGCGACCAGGTCACGGTACTCCTGAGAGTCCCAGTTCGCGGCCGGGTAGTCCTCCCCGACGCCGTACGAGGAGGACACTGGCATGACACCCGGGGTGACGCCCACCTCGGCCGTCTTGGCGAACTGTTCCCCGCCGCCGACGATCGTCTGCCCAGCGATGAACACTGGGTCCCCGCCTTCGACGGGAACCCAGCCCATGCGCATCCACTTCGTCTTCGACTGGGTCTCCAGCCGGCGGTTGGCCTTCACTGCGCGCAGCCACCGGTCGCCCGTGGGCCCCTTCGGGGGCCAGTTCGGGTTGAGGAGCAGGGTCCGCGACGGCACGGTCGCCCTGGCGCGGACCCAGTCCTGCGGGTTCATCGCGAGCAGGGACGCCGGGCCCCGGACCGTAGCGCTGATCGGCTCTCCGAGATCGTCCTTCCACGTCACCTCGATCTCGACCGAGGATTCGTCCATGTCGTCGTAGGAGACGTCGCTGTCGAAGACGAGCGTGTCGGTCTCCTTGTTGGTGGGGCTTCGGCGGTCCTCGATGGACTTGATCCGGCCGCCGAGCTCGACGGCCTCCTTCCAGTACCCCTCTCCGTCCTCCTCGGCCACGTACTCCTCGACGCTCATCTGGTCATCCGAGACCCTCACTTCGCCCCGTTTGTGGTGCGATGGCATGCGGCCGATGTCAGCAATGCACGTCGCGATCAGCGCCGGCCACCCGCCCGGGATCTGGGCGAGGAAGTCGTCCACGCCGGGCTTCTTCTCGCCGATGACGTCCGGGTCCAGGAAGCGGACCGAGGCGACGCCTTTGCCCTTGAGGAAGTTCTCCATCCCCTTCGCCGCCCGCCACACGTGCGGGTTGGTCTTGAAGTCGGCGTCGTAGGCGACGATCGCCGCACGGTTCTTCAGCAGGATGGTGCGCCAGTCGACCGGGTTCTGCCGGTCGTTGTAGATCCCGCCGATGTTGAAGATGAAAACACGGTCCTTCTCCGGGATGGACTCCATGAGGGCGCGCATCTTCTCGCGGGCCTCCTCGAGCGGGCCGTCGAACGCCAGGTCGTCCCAGCTGGCCCCGTTCTGCTTCAGGTACGCGGACAGGGCGGAGTCGCCCTTGAGGAGCCCCTCTGCGATCATCAGGGTCGGCGCCCCGTCGATGAACTCGGCGGGGACACCGGGGTGCACGTCCAGGGGGGTCCCGACTTGGGAGACGAACTCGTACTTGATCGCCTTGCCCTTGTCGTTGTCCTCGGGGACGCCGGGGCGCAGCTGGTAGGTGAACGGGACGAGCGGGACGCCCTTGGCCTGGTGGGCTGAGATGTCGTTCACGCTGTACCAGGGCATGGCCATCCCGTCGAGGCCGTGGGTGCCCATGGTGCGCTTCATGCGCTGGCCCTGCTTGGTGTTGGGGCGGACGCCCATGTCCTTGACGGTGGCGAAGTTGTCCTCGTCGATGCGGTGGTAGCCGCGGGCTGCCGCGACGAGCGGGGCGACGGCCGAGCCGGAGAGCTTGTAGGCCCCGCTTCCGGTGATGGTGACGGCGTAGTCGTTGATTCCCCACGAGGGGAGGCTGCGGGCCGCGCCGGCGGCGGGGCCCGCAGCGTACTTGGCGATGAGCGCCTCGGCCTGTTCCTCGAGGGTGGGCTCGGCCGTGGCCTCGTCGCTGGTGGTTTCGGGCGCCGTGTCGGCACCTGTGCTGCTGGTGGTCATGCCCGCGTCTATGCAGGCATCCGGGGCACGGGCGCACTCGATGGCCGGAACGGCGTTTCGGGGCTTTCGTGACCGACGTGCCCGACGTTTGGCCGACGGCGTCGGTCAGCCTCGATCCCAGTCGGCAGTAGGGCGGGAGGCCTCTTGACCGACACGACCGACAATTTAAGTACTTCATGATGAAGAAGAAGAGAAAAGTCCTCGCCCTCGGTTCAAGACGTCTCTATTTCCCTTCCGATATAAGCGCGTACCTGCAACTCGGTCATGTCGGTCAAGGTTCCCGAACGGGCCCGGATCCCAGCACTGGCGCGGATTTTCCGTGACCGACACGGTCGGTCAGCGTCGGGCGAACGTCGGGCATGTCGGTCGCGGGCGATTCGGGCCGAGAAGCGTCCACGGACCCTGCTGAGCGCCAGCGGCTGGACCAGCCAACGCCCGGGGGTGCTTCGAAAGCCCCGAAGAGGAAGCCGGCCGGGCTATGGTCGGATCGTCGAGCTTCTCGGTTAGCAGCTCGATGAGCGCGTCGACGATCGCCGCCTTCCGCCTGACGGTCATGGCCGCGGCAACTGGGCGCTGCAGGCCTTGCGGTCGCACTCCGCCGGGTACTCATCGAAGTCCATGAGGCGGAGCGCGCGTCGAGGAGGCAGCCCGCACACGGGATGGCGTGATGACTGCGCTCCAGGAGGACTAGCACCCTTCCCGGGGCGACGCTTTTGCGGTCATCTCCCATGCCGTTGTCGCGCTTGCCAGCCAATCTGGGACCCACTTGCTTTGGGCGAGGGCATCAAGGATGAAGACTTCGAGCTGACCGTGCGGCTGCGTCCCGAACTGCGCGGGCGAATGGGCTTCCATTGAGCCGTGTCTCGGCCCTCTACGCATGGCCGATGGTGCGAGCAGAAATCAGTTGAAAGGGATGGCGAGAATGCGTGCCGAGTGGCGAACGGTTCAGGAGATAGGCCGATTCAAAGATGCTCGCCGTCGCTGGCCATCCCCCACGGGCGACAGCGAGCGTGAGCGGGAACTCGGCCGCTGGCTGGGCATCCAACGCCGTGACTATGCGCGGGGCACCATCGACCCATTCCGCGGAGTCTGCCTTGACATCATCCTCGGCGAATGGGCCTCAGAGGCGACGTTGCTGTGTGACCAGCTCCCGAGTCTGCAGGGAGGGGGAGAATCGCAACCAGTTCAGTTCACGTCATCGGTCCGCGAATGATGCCTCGGTCAGGTGAGCCGGACGGCCTCGACGACGTCCTCGGCACGGAGCTCGTGGACGGTCGCCTGCCAGTAGGAGGTGCGCGGGTAGGCGCCAGTGTCGAAGATCGCCTCCCAGCTGGACTCGAGCTCGTCACGGAGCGCGGCTGGCCACCCCTCGGGGTCCTGGAGGCGCGCACCTGCGGCGTGGACCCGGTTGATGAGGTCGTCGGTTCGGGCGTCGTACCGCGCCGAGTAGGCGTCGTCGTCCTCACCGGGCAGGGGCCGCACGATCGGGAACCCGTTCAGTACGTTATGCCAGTCGTCGTACTGGGACAGCATTAACCGCTCCCGTGGGATGCGGCAGGTCAGGAGGACGTCGCCCCTGCTGGCGTACCGGATGTTGTGGATCAGGTCTTCCCGGCGGATCTTCGCCCACAGCCAGACCATCCCCTTCCCGCTCGTGGGGAGCCGCCGCCCCATGTGCCCGGTGAGCCAGGCGTAGGCGTCGTCGTAGCCCTCCATGGCGCGGGCCGGGTTGGGGACGAGACGCCCGGTCTCGAGCAGTTCGTCGAGGGCGTCGGCGGTCTGGACGGTGTGCAGCAGCATGGTCGGGGTCGTGATGTTGTAGCCGATGCGCCCGGGCGGGACGGCGGCGTCGCGGCGGGCGGTCCGGATCGGGAAGGTCACACCCCTCATCATGCGTCCCCGCACCGACAAAGGGGTGTCTCACCAGTCCTAAGGGATTGTGAGACGGTCAGGCCGGTGCGGGGACGTCCTTCGAAGCATCCGCCAGGGCGCGTGCGACGCTGGTCTTGGAGACTCCGAGACGGCGTGCGATCTCCCGCTGCGACAGGCCCTCCGCCTCGGCCAGCCGGCGCACCTCGGCGGGGTCGATCTCTACCTTCGGCCGGGGTGGTCCATTAAGTGGTCCACGCCCTGGTCCACGAGGTGGTCCACCTGCCCGGTCCACTGGTCCAAGGGTGGTCCGCGCGCGTGGTCCAGAAGTGGTCCGCGCGTCGAGCTCGGACCGGTCCACACCCTGCTCGAGCATCAGCGTCGCGAGGGCCCGCTTCCGCCTCTGGGCGACGCTGCCGACCGGCGGCGCCACGATCAGGCTGACGAGCGTCTCCGTCGCGAAGAACAGGGCCAGGGGCATGATGGCCGCCAGCGCAGCACCGAACACGACGGCCGGGCTGATGGTCGAGGGAACACCGTCTGGGGCGAGCACATGGGCGGCGTTCGCCGCAACGGACACCGCGGTGAAGAACCCGATCGCCACCCACGAAAGCCGCGTATCCTCGCCCCTCGCGCGCTGCACTGCGGCGGCGACGGCGTAGACGAGGATCGTCGAGTCGACCACGATCGGCACCAGCCAGCGCAGGAGAGGTGGGATCCCGGCCCATGTCGCGGCCTGGATGAGGCCCTGGAAGGAGAGCGTGAAGCTCGCTGCCGCGAGCACGCCCACGAGCCCGAGTGCGGTCATCGCGACACCCCGGCTGTCGGCCTCGACCCTCGAAACGGCCATCGTCCCGCCCCTCTCACGACGCTGTCCGGGCGTCATCCTGCCCGGGTGGACCAGTCTAGGCTGGACCACCGACAGGACCAGAAGTGGACCACCTTGGGACCACCCGGTGGACCGCGGATGGACTAACTTCCGGGGTGGTCCACGGACCAGGGGCGGACCACCCCTTGGACCACCTTGTGGACCACCCTTGGACCACCCTCCCTGCGGGCGGCCTCGCGAGTCGATCGAGCCGCATCCATGACCGGCGTGGTGTAGAGGCCAACCAGCGCTCTCTTCCTTGAAGGCATACCGATCCTGCAAGCGGTGTGGCCTGCGACCTTCTCGGCCCTGAGACGGAGGACCTGGCGGTCGCGTTTTTGGCCCGGCTCACCACGACCCGATGGCAAGGTAGGCCTCGATCCGACCGCCGGTTCGATCTCGGCCTCCTTGGCGACTTCGGCGACGTTTTCAGGCATCGGCGATGGATTCGCGGTAGTGATCGCCGAGGCGGTTCGCGGTGGGCGGCGTCGGACTTGATCCTCGAGGTCTGGTCTAGCAGGACCTTGTCAGTGCGATTGGAGGTGGACGAACACCGATCCCTCTCCCACCTAAGCGTCGTTGCGGAGGAGAAGGAAGGCATCGGAGGGCGCTCGTGGCGCGGAATAGTCTGGTCGAATCGCAAGGATTCGGCCAAGCAATGATTCGGCGTTTACCTTCTACAGCCCCGAGCTCGGCACGAGACAACGCAGTCATGGCTGAGCATTGGGCCATTACCCGAAGTTTTGGCCACGGTGAAGAGGCTGCGTTCGCTCCGGTCGGTGGACGCCCAGTCGGTGGTCGCTGCCCGCAAGCGGATCACCTCGAAGCGACGCGAGGCGGAGACCGTGAAGGCGAAGCTGGCCGCCCTGACTGAGCTGGCCGCCTCGGACGAGCGTTCTCACGACCCGCACGGGTTTTCCCGGCGCTGGTGCGGGGTGCCCGCCAGCCGGGCGCGTACAGCCACTACGGGCGCGACAGGCGTGGCCTCCGGGTTCGCGTCGACGGTGACGGGTTCATGGGCATGTCGGTCGAATTCCGCCACCGGTACCGCACCTTGGACCACGTCACGATCCACAAGCCGAGCATCGTGCTCAAGGGCCGTACCGAGCGGGCTGTGGAACTGCTGCGCGGCATGGTCACCGATTGGGAGGCGAACCTGCGCTGCGTTCGAGGACGGCCCGAGCCGGAGAGCCGCACACATGGCGACCACGACAGCAGACCTCCCATCTATGCCTTCGAGGAGCACCACGTGGCCGCCCCATGCATGGAACTCTCAACTGCCTACCGGCTCGTCCACACCGAGCGCGACGCCGAGGAGCTTGCCGCCGTCTTGATGGACCCGCACCGGGAGAAGCCAGTCGTGGTCATCACCTCCGCCAAGGAAGGCCCCTGGTTCAAACCAGCCGACGTCGCCGAAGTGCTCGGCGCCGACGCGGATGAGCACCTGCTGGCCAACGGCGGCGTCACGTTCGACTTCGAGGACGCCATGCCGGAGAACGCGTCAGTGTATGGGGGAGCGGCACGCTCCTACCCGCCCGGGAACTCGTGTATGCGCGCCCACTGGAAATCGGTGCTGCGCACCGCGTACACCGAAGCTGAAGCGCGCGACTCGCTGGCAAGCATCGCCCGTGACATCGAGGCGATGGCGCCCCTCGAATACTCCTATCAACTGCGCCAATGAGCCCCGGAACCCAGGGAGGTGGTCGAGGAGCGGCCCACCGTCACCGGCACTGTTTCGGTCTTCATGGGGCCCGACGCGGCGCTGGTCGGGCTCGACGACGGAACGGTCGCGCGTGTCGTCCTGCCGTCATGCGGCGACGCCTTCGACGCCTCACAGCTGCTGCCGCCGGGGTTGGAGGTCTCGGGCATGGTCGCGGACGGAGTTCTGGCGATCGGGGGCCGCAACACCCCGGCGGAGGCAGCGGACCACGCTGCCGTGGACACCGTCCAGCTCGCGCTCGTAGCCACCGAGAAGACCGTCATGCTCTTCCCCGGCCTCGAGGTGAAGCACCGCGCAGGGGCCGACCCCGGCACGGTGGTCGCCGTGCTCGTGGCGCTGGCCGGCCGGGCTGACGGGAAGGCGTGGCGGCTCGTCACGGTGGAAGACCCGGAGCCGGCCGGCATCGTCCCGCCGTTCGTCGATGGCGGCGAACCGTGGATCACCTGGCCCAGCGAGCCCCAGGCCGCCCCGGAGCCGTCGGCGCCTGCCGCCCCAGCAGTCGCAGCGCCAGCGCCCAAGGCGACCGTGGAGGCGTTCACGGCCCGGCCCGCCCGTGATGCCCTCGCTGCCTTCGATGCGGCGCGCGCCGCGCTCGAGGCCGTCTTGGGGGAGAACGACGCCCTCAAGGACGAGAACCGCCATCTGAACGAAGCCGTGGCAGCGCTCAACGACGAGCTCGCCGGGGCCAAGGCCAAGCCGCAGAATGGGCCGGTGCCGACTCTCACCCCGGGCCTTAGCCAGGAAGTCGCCCGGTTCAACCCCAGGATCGCCGGCCTGAACCGGGACAAGAACGACATCCTCGACGATCAGGTCCGCGTCCTCCGGGACGCCGACCGGCTCGCCGCCGAGCTGCATCGTGCCAATGTCCGCCTGCGCGGGGACGTCCGGACCGCGTCGCAGTCGCCGTCGAAGTCCTCTCCGGCCTCGCGGACCGTCAGCCGGGCAGGGACATGCATCGCCTACGCGGCGGCGCGGCCGGCTTGAGGACCCGGTGCTGGGGAGCGCATGGCGGGTGAGCCTGCAGGTCAAGACTGCATCGGCTCGGCGCATGCATTTCTGGCGCGGGTCGGACGGTCGCATCGTGTTGCCACGGTCGGTGTCCACGACGACATGGACATCTGATCCGACGGATTGTTTAGACAAGTGATTGCATCCTGTCGCCCACGGCTCACAGGTCTATTGTTCATCAGTTGCTGCACCTGTCAGAGCTTCTTGCCAATCGGCAAGACGCTTGAGGTAGCGCAAGGTGAGGGGGTGATTGGGGCCAATGGCGCGGGCACAATCGGAGGCGAGCGCCTTTAGGAGCTCACATGCTTGAGCAGGATTGCCGGCTTCTCTGATCCAATAGGCGAGGTTGCCGCGGAGTTGCAGAGTGTCGGCGTGTTCCGGGCCTAGGGCGCGGGCACAATCGGAGACGAGCGCCTCTAGGAGATCTCGTGCCCGCGCGGGGTCGCCCGCCACCCCAGCGTACGATGCGAGATCGTTGCGGGAGTGCAGGGTGTGGAGGTGGTCTGGCCCCAGGACGCGCGTCCTGTCGGGGACGAGTGTCTCGAGGAGGTCACGCGCCTCGGCGGGATCGCCCGCTTCGCCCGTGTACGAGGCGAGGTTTGCGCGGGCCATCAAGGTGGCAGGGTGGTCTGGCCCCAGGACGCGCGCATAGTCGGGGACGAGTGTCTCGAAGAGGTCACGCGCCTCGGCGGGATCGCCCGCTTCGCCCGTGTACGAGGCGAGGTTGGCGCGGGCGCTCAGGGTCTCGGGGTGGTTGGGCCCCAGGACTCGCTGATAGTCGCGCACCAGCTCGGCGAAGAGGTCACGTGCCCGCTCCGCATCACCCGCCTCCCCAATCCAATAGGCGAGGTTGCCGCGGGAGGACAGGGTGTAGCGGTGTTCTGGCCCTAGGATGCTGGCGCTGTCTGGGACGAGAGCAGTCAGGAGTTCGCATGCCCGGGCAGGATCGTCCGCCTCCCCGGTCCAACAGGCGAAGTCGATTCGGGCAGGTATCGTCTTAGGATGATCCGGGCCAAAATCGGGGTGTTCGGCCAAGCCATGAAGGTATTGTGCAATCTCGTTCGCAGCCTCCCGGAACCTGTACAAGCCTGCCAATATGTGGGCAATGTCGTTGTGTGCCGACATGATTTTGTCGCTGTACTCGTTCCTCACCTTTGTGGTCGTCGAAACACGCCTTCCGCCCTCAAGTGCATCAATGAGTCCGCGGTACTCGGCAATTGCGAGCTCGAACAGCGGGGGTGCATCAGGATAGCCCAGGCGCGTTCGCGCCATCGCCGCACGGTACGCGGCCAGATTCCATCGAGCGGAAAGAGTCACCAGATCCGTCACGCCATACAGAGCTGCCATGTGACTTAAGTCGTGCTCAAGTAGGTCCAGGCCTCGCTGTGTGTGGCCCGCATCGAAAAGGGCCTCGGCGGTGGCGGCGACGACCGCTGCAGACGGGCGTCCTGTGCGGAGCCTTTCCTCTAGTCGCGCGATTGTCGTTTCGTCTGCCCCGGTTCGTCCTGTGGCTAGTCTGATTCGGATCAGCTCGGCCTCCCAATCGCCTGCTGACTGGAAATCGCAGCGCCGTGCGGTTTCGCTGGTGAGCGCTGTAAGGAGACTCTCGCAGACGGCGGGAGGGAAGTCTGTCCAGGACCCATCAGCCCGTGCGGTATTGATGTGCTCCGCAACCGACTGAAGTACTCCGCGCTGGCGCTCTGGGGTTAGATGCCTCGGCACAGCGCCCAGCGCGGCTTTTCGGGCCGCCTCCGAATGGAACCGAACGAACCCGCTCTGGTCGTCCTTGATCCACCCGGTCGAGATAGCCTCTTGTAGGCCCGCCGGGGTCATTGGAAGGCCGACGCTCGGATGGCCACCGGGGAGCTGAACCAGCCATCGTGCTGGAACGGCCCACCCAGCGAGGCTTACCTCCGCCAGCAGGATTCGCATTTTCTCAGGGAGGCTGTTGAATCGCTGGGTTATCTCGGCGTTCGGCGCGACCAGGTCGAGATCCGGCGGCAGGCTTCCTGCGCCGAGGACGGGTTCGCGGACGGCTGGTAGGCCGAGGAGGGAAAGCAGTCGACCAGGCGAGCCGTGGCTGGCGGCGACGACCCCGGCCAACGAGGCGGCGTCGATGTCCTGCGCCCCTGTCGCCTGCAGGTACTGTAGGCCGATTTCGTTCATTTCGGCCTGTTCCATGGGCCTCAAGTATGTGACAGAAAGTGTCCCGGATCGTTCCTCTGCTGCCAGCCAGTCGACGAGGACGGTAGGTTTCGTTGCCTTGCCGTCAGCATCGGCAGTAGTGCTCAGAAATGGACTCTCAGCGTCCATTGCGAGGACCATCAGGCCCCGAGCTTCCTGATTGCTGCGAATCGTCTTCAGCATGGCCGTAGTGATTGGGTCCAAGGCCTCGGCGTCATCGAC
The DNA here is from genome assembly GCF_047759905.1 of Sinomonas sp. G460-2. Taxonomy (NCBI): domain Bacteria; kingdom Bacillati; phylum Actinomycetota; class Actinomycetes; order Micrococcales; family Micrococcaceae; genus Sinomonas; species Sinomonas sp. G460-2. The sequence continues at coordinate 22,147 of NZ_JBKZWT010000025.1, forward strand.
GACGATGGCCCAGGGGAACAGGCCGGAAGCCAAGGCGATTTCCCGAGCGTTGTTCGAGGCCGCGTCCTGCGTGGCACCCTCGGTGAAAATGGAAAGCTCTTGGTTCCCGCCGGCCGCCAAGGCACGGTCGATCAGGCCTCGGGGAGTTTGGAATGATTGCCCGATCTTCTTGGCGACTTCGGTTCCATCGAACGCCCCGTCGAGAAACGGCGCAACGACATCGCTCACTATCCCAGGAACGGGGAGGAACGTTTCCAGCAAGCGCGCTGTGTCGAGAAGGGCCCTCAGCCTGATTTGGGTCAGCCGATCAGCCTCACGGACCGCATCGTTGATCGGATCGAGGTGTGGCATCAGCTGTGCCTGCCCCTCGATTGCCGCGCTTCGACCGGTTGAGCCTCGCAAACCCCACCAGAAGTACCACAGCCGTGAACCCTTTTCGGGCTTGACCGGATCCGGGAAGATGTCACCCGCTCCTGGGGGACCGCCTCCGCGGGGTCGTGTGGGGCTCAGAGCGTCGGGCCAATACTTGGGCCTCGATTGGGTCATGGCGCAATGTTGGTAGAGCAGCTCCAGTAGCATCGTCTTTCCGGAACCTGGGCCACCCTTGACCACGGCGAAGCGCATGGGACCGGACTCCTTCGCATCGTCCCACAGGCGCTGAAGTGCTGAGTAGGCGCGCAGAGTCTCAGCCCCTATGACATGGCCGGCGGGCGCCCCAGAACGCCGCGCCCGGCTCTCTTGTTCGCGGGCCGAGGTGTCCAGTTCGTCCAGCCACGCCTTGAACTTCTGGAACAGCCGGTTCATGGCGATGATTAACGCGCTGGGCTTCGGGAAATTCAAGATAATGCGGTCCCTACGGGCAAGATGGCGTGGACGAGGCGGTTCTCGGTGTCGTCAACCACGGCGAAGAGCATTCCGAGGTCACGTCTAGAAGGTGTGCGGTGGGTGATGCGTGGCCGGAGTTCTTGCAGTAGACGCTGAGCCTGAATGGGCCCGTCCAAGCGTTGACTAGCCCGCCCCTCAGATGCCAGCATTTCCCGCTGGAGACGCTGCGATGGCGGCCGGAGATTGGGGTACGGCATGTTCACCATCCGATTTGTCACCGACCTATATGTACTTGGCCAGACCGTGACGATGCGCCGGGCGCCGAATTGGAACCTCGACCGCGGTGGCGTTTACACCGATGGCGCGTGGACCTTCTACCTCGACGAGAACGAGTTCCAGGGCGGGCTGACGTTCAAGTTCGTGCTCGCGCCCGGACACTGGATGGCCGGGGACAATCTGCAGCTCGCCCCGGCCGAGCTCAACGGCGTCATCAACTACAACGAAGGCGAGGTCGCCTTCCCGCGCGACGAGGCGCTCGTCACCGAGCACGGAATCGTGCCGCAGCGACTGATAGCGCGGAACCTCGACCCCAACCACGAGTACGACGTCCTGATCGTTGGGTCGGGGATGGGCGGGGGCCTCCTGGCCTCGAGGCTGGCCGATGCCGGAGCTGACGTGCTCGTGCTCGAAGCGGGCTCGTACCTGTTCCCCACTCACGTCGGGAATCTCCCGCGCCACCTGAGGATCGGCCAGTTCGACAAGCACGTGTGGTCCCTGTGGCCCGACTCCAAGGTCGTGAACTACCAGAACGCCGGCGGCTCACAGTTCGCCGGCGGCTAGGGGTTCAACCTCGGCGGACGCTCGATCTTCTGGGGCGGCCTCATTCCACGTCAGGAGGCTTGGGAGCTTGCCGCATGGCCGGCCCCAGTGGAGCCAGTACCTTCTCGGTCTGGGCTACCCGGAGGGCGAGAGCGCTCTCGACTGTGCATCTCTATCCGACTCGGCCTATCAGGTCCAGGCCCGGAACGCGGTCGAGGACGCGGTGGCGGGATACACGGCGACCGATGCATCCGTGGCAGTGCAGTACATCGGGGCAACAGCTCTGTCCATCCCAGCGGGCTTCTTCTCCACGGCCGATCTTCTCCTCGAGGACTTCATGGCGGACGACCTGGGGCTGAACAGGGCACGCCCTACGATCAACCTCAACTTCGCTGTCTGGTCGGTCTTGACCGACCAGAACAATCCGCAGCAGGTCGTAGGCGTTCAGGGCTGGGACCTGCTGTCCCAGGTACAGCGCACGTTCCGAGCAAAGAAGGTCGTCTTGGCGGCCGGAACGATCGAGTCGGCCAAGATCGCTCTGCAGAGCCAGCTGCACGACCCCAACGGGAAGATCGGGCGTGGGCTCACCGACCACACCATCCGCTACCGGCATTTCACCCTCCCCCCAGGCTCCGAGCTGACAAGCCCTGGCGATTCGGCGAAGATCCTCCTTCGTCACCCCCAGGCCGCCCCCGGCCAGCATGCCTTCGACATCGTCGTCGAGCTCGGCTCCGAGTTCAACCAAGGTCGGTACATTGATCCCGAGCATCTGGCCCAGGAACGGGCCGAACGTGGTGACTGGATGATGTGCGAGTTGGTCTTCATGTCGTACGCAGACCTCAACGAGGACAACTACCTGACGGCCGCGGGCGCGCCCGGCGACCCAGTGACCGTGATGGTCAACCGCACGCTTCCCTCCGCACGCGACCTTGCGGAGGCGGACCAGCTCGCGGGCGCGTTCTTCAACAAGTTCGGCGCCGAGCCGGTCCTCGGCGAGAACGGCCTCGGGCTGCTGGACGCCGACCTCGGCGGCGTGGCGCATGAGGTGGGGACGCTGAGGATGGCAGGAGACGGCACAGGAATCGTTGACGCTGACCTGAAGTTCCTCGACTACGACAACCTCTTCGCGTGCGACAACTCCGTCTTTCCCACGTCGCCCGCGGCCAACCCGAGTTTGACCCTAGCAGCCCTCGCCCTCAGACTGGCCGACCATCTCATGTGACGATCCATCTTTCATAGCGACTGTCGTCCGGGCAGTCGCGCGCGTTGAAGCCGAATCATTCGAAGCGCATGACACACCGGTCACCTTCCGCGCGCATGTCTTTCTGTCATCTGGTCCTGAGGGCTGCTCTCAGACGAGCTTGTACATCCAATCGCCGTCGGCCTTCTCGAACCCCGAGGCGGCCCAGTAGCGCGCGAGGGACCGCTTGGCCGCCCGGTGCGCCAGACTGCCGGGACTGTCTGACGAACGGTGTTTGAGTCCGGCGTTCTTCTAGTTGGCTGGCCGTTCGAGGCGGCCGTCGAAGGTGATGGCGAACGCGTTCAGCGGTGCTTTCCACCTGGCCACCCAGCGTGCCCGCCCGCCGCCGGTGGGGTCAAGCGAGCGGGTGACGAGGTAGAGGCATTTCAGGGCCGCGGCCTCGGTGGGGAAGTGGCCCCGCGCTCTGACGGCCCTCCTGTACCGGGCGTTAATCGACTCGATCGAATTCGTCGTGCAGATGACCTTGCGGATCTCCACGTCGTACTCGAGGAACGGCACGAACTCGGCCCACGCCGCCTCCCAGAGCCGGACGATCGCCGGGTACCGGTGCCCCCACTCTGCGGCGAACTCGGCGAACCTGTCCTTCGCCGCGGCCTCGGACGGGGCCGTGTAGACCGGCTTGAGGGCCTTGGCGATCGCGTCGCGGTGCTGGCGTCCCGCGTACCGGAACGAGTTCCGGATCAGGTGCACGACACATTGTTGGACCACGGTGCGTTCCCAGGTGGTGGTGATCGCCTCGGGCAGGCCCTTGAGCCCGTCGCACACGGCGATCAGGACGTCCTTGACGCCGCGGTTCTTCAGCTCGGCGAACACGCCCAGCCAGAACCTCGCGCCCTCGCCTCCCTCCCCGCCGGCCCAGATCCCCAGGATGTCGCGTTCCCCGCCCACCGTGACGCCCAGGACCACGTAGAACGGCATGTTCCGCACCTGCCCGTCGCGGACCTTGACGTGGATAGCGTCGACGAACAGCACCGGATATACCGGGTCCAGGGGCCGGGAGGACCATTCGGCCATCTCCCCGGCGACCTTCTCCGTGATCCTGCTGACGGTGTCCTTGGACACAGCGGCCCCGTAGACCTCGTCGAAGTGCGCGGCTATCTCCCCGGTGGTGAGCCCGCGGGCAGAGAGGGACAGCACGATCTCATCGACCCCGCCCAGCCGGCGGGCACGCTTGGGCACGATCACCGGGGAGAAGGAACCGTCCCGGTCCCGCGGGACCTCGATCTGCACTGGCCCGATCTGGGTCAGCACCGTCTTGGGCCTCGTCCCGTTGCGGATGTTCGACCCCTGCGGGGTCTCCCCGTGCTCGTGCCCGAGATGCTCGGTGAGCTCGGCCTCCAGGGCGGTCTCGAGCACCGTCTTCGTCAGCCCGGCCAGCAGCCCGCCCGGTCCGACCAGGGACACGCCCTGCTCCTTGGCCTGGGCCAGCAGCCGCTCGGCGAGTTCCTTCTGATCGATGATCTCTCCCGTCACGGGATCGATCATCTGGTCTTCAAACAGCTCGGTCGTGTTCGACACGGCCTGATCCTTTCAATCAGGCCGGACCCAAACACCGTTCAAGCGACAGTCCC
>NZ_JBKZWT010000250.1:0-5388 GCF_047759905.1 Sinomonas sp. G460-2
GGCCTCGGAAGCGTCATGGGGCGCATGGTCGCCGAGCGCGGCTGGTCCTCCCCCGTGGCGGTTGGCTCTGTCATGGCGCGCTGGCGCGAGCTTGTGGGACCCGAAGTCGCGGCGCACTGCACGCCCGAAAGCTTCGAGGACACGACGCTGCGCGTGCGGTGCGACTCGACCGCGTGGGCTACGCAGCTGAGGCTCCTGAGCGCGGCGCTCCTGGACCGTTTCGCGCGCGAGCTGGGGCCCGACGTCGTCCGCTCGCTCCAGGTGCTCGGCCCCTCGGCGCCGAGCTGGCGCAAGGGTGCGCGAACTGTTCGCGGCCGCGGTCCCAGGGATACGTACGGCTGATTGAATCGCGAGCCGGGAATCCGCTGTCTGCGCCGCTCACCGCCCGGGAGCCACACTCCCCCTTGGATGGCCCTCTATTGAGCCGCCAAATCCGCCCTTGCGGGCTTCCCATAGGCACCCATAGGGCGCGTGTGGACGGGTTTCCGCGAGTCAACCGGTAGAATTGAGACGTTAAGCCTGCCTACCGAAGAGGGGTCGAGACCGCCTGTGGCTGACGAGAGCGCAGCGAACGCGTCCAACGAGGATGGTGCCGCTGGTTCGAATCCCGAACCAAAGCCTGAACCCAAGGCGCCCAGGGAATACGGGGCAAGCAGCATCACGGTGCTCGAAGGCCTCGAAGCAGTCCGCAAACGCCCCGGCATGTACATCGGATCGACCGGTCCGCGCGGCCTCCACCATCTGGTCTACGAGGTCGTGGACAACTCCGTCGACGAGGCACTGGCTGGGTACTGCGACCACATTCAGGTAACGCTTCAGCGGAATGGTGGCGTGCGCGTCGAGGACAACGGGCGCGGCATCCCCGTGGACATCCACCCCACGGAGGGCAAGCCCACGGTCGAGGTCGTCATGACGATCCTGCACGCGGGCGGCAAGTTCGGCGGCGGCGGGTACACCGTCTCGGGCGGCCTTCACGGCGTCGGCATCTCCGTGGTCAACGCCCTCTCGACCCGCGTCGACACGGAAGTGCGGCGCCAAGGCCACGTGTGGCGCATGTCGTTCCGTGACGGCGGCCACCCCGTGGGCGGCCTGGAAGAGGGCGAGGCCACCGAGGAGACCGGGACGATCCAGACGTTCTATCCGGACCCCGCGATCTTCGACAGCACCGAGTTCGACTTCGAGACGCTCCGCGCGCGCTTCCAGCAGATGGCGTTCCTCAACAAGGGGCTGCGCATCACGCTCACCGACGAGCGCTCCGCGCAGGTCGACGAGGAGGAGATCGCCGGCGAGAACGGCGAGCACGCGCCTGAGCCGAGGACCGTCGATTACCGCTATGAAGAGGGCCTGCTCGACTACGTCCAGCACCTCAACTCCTCCAAGCGGATCGAGGTGATCCACGAGGAGGTCATCGCGTTCGAGAGCTTCGACACCGAGCGGAAGATGGCGCTCGAGGTCGCCATGCAGTGGACCACGGCTTACGCCGAATCCGTGCACACGTACGCGAACACGATCAACACCCACGAGGGCGGGACCCACGAGGAGGGCTTCCGCGCCGCGATGACCTCGCTCGTGAACCGCTACGCGCGTGAGAAGGGCATCCTCAAGGAGAAGGAAGACAACCTCACGGGCGACGACGTCCGCGAGGGCCTCACCGCCGTCATCAGCATCAAGCTCGCCGAGCCGCAGTTCGAAGGCCAGACGAAGACGAAGCTCGGCAACTCCGAGGCGAAGGGCTTCGTCCAGCGGGTCGTCACGGACCAGCTCGGCGATTGGCTCGAGCGCAATCCCGGGCCCGCTCGCGATGTGATCCGCAAGGCGATCCAGGCGTCGCAGGCGCGCATGGCGGCCCGCAAGGCCCGCGACAACGCGCGCCGCAAGAGCCCGCTCGAATCGTTCGGGATGCCGGGCAAGCTCTCGGACTGCTCTTCCAAGGATCCGTCCGAGTGCGAGGTCTACCTCGTAGAGGGTGACTCCGCGGGCGGTTCGGCCAAACGCGGCCGCAATCCGAAGACCCAGGCGATCCTGCCGCTGCGCGGCAAGATCCTCAACGTCGAGCGTGCGCGCCTCGACAAGGCGCTCGGCAACGCCGAGATCCAGTCGATGATCACGGCGTTCGGCACGGGCATCGGCGAGGACTTCGACATCGCCAAGCTGCGTTACCACAAGATCGTGCTCATGGCCGATGCGGACGTGGATGGCCAGCACATCACGACGCTGCTCATGACGCTCCTCTTCCGGTACATGCGCCCGCTCATCGAGCACGGCTACGTGTACCTCGCCCAGCCGCCGCTGTACCGGATCAAGTGGTCCAACCATCCGCACGACTACGTGTACAGCGACCGTGAGCGGGACGAGACGATCCGCGTCGGCGCAGCCAAGGGCCAGCGGCTGCCGAAGGAGAACGGGATCCAGCGGTACAAGGGTCTCGGCGAGATGGACTACACCGAGCTGTGGGACACCACGATGGACCCGGACCGGCGCACCCTGCTCCAGGTGACCATGGAGGACGCGGCCGCGGCAGACCAGACGTTCTCCGTGCTCATGGGCGACGACGTCGAGTCCCGCCGACACTTCATCCAGCAGAACGCCAAGGACGTCCGCTTCCTGGACATCTGAGCCGGTTTTCCGCCGACAGACGCGCCAGAGCAACTAGAGGAGACATTTCGTGAGCGACGAGACCCCGGAGAACCCCGGCCTCGGCCCGGACGAGGGCGAGCGCGCGGCCGGCTTGTTGGCCGGAGACGCCATCATCGACCGCGTCGAGCAGGTTGACCTGCAGACCGAGATGCAGCGTTCGTACCTCGACTACGCCATGGCGGTGATCGTGGGCCGCGCGCTGCCGGACGTTCGCGACGGCCTCAAGCCCGTGCACCGCCGCGTCCTGTACGCGATGTTCGACGGCGGCTACCGCCCCGACCGCGGCTTCAACAAGTGCGCGCGCGTCGTGGGCGACGTCATGGGCACGTACCACCCGCACGGCGACATGGCGATCTACGACGCCCTCGTACGCCTCATCCAGGACTGGGTCATGCGGTACCCGCTCGCGCTCGGCCAGGGCAACTTCGGCTCCCCCGGCAACGACGGCGCCGCCGCACCTCGATATACCGAGACCAAGATGGCGCCGCTCGCCATGGAGATGGTCCGGGACATCGACGAGGAGACCGTCGACTTCCAGGACAACTACGACGGCAAGAACCAGGAGCCGACCATCCTTCCGGCCCGGTTCCCCAACCTGCTGGTCAATGGCTCCTCCGGCATCGCCGTGGGCATGGCCACGAACATCCCGCCGCACAACCTGCGCGAAGTCGCCGACGGCGTCCAGTGGTACCTCCAGAATCCGGAGGCTACGCGCGAGGAGCTCCTCGACGCGCTCCTCGTCCGGATCAAGGGCCCCGACTTCCCGACCGGTGCCACGATTCTGGGCCACCGCGGGATCGAGGACGCCTACCGGACCGGCCGTGGCTCGATCACGATGCGCGCCGTGGTCAACGTCGAGGAGATTCAGGGCCGCACGTGCCTCGTGGTCACCGAGCTGCCGTACATGGCCAACCCGGACAACCTCGCGATGAAGATCGCCGAGCTCGTCAAGGACGGCAAGCTCCAGGGCATCGCCGATCTGCGCGACGAGACCTCGGGCCGCACTGGCCAGCGCCTCGTGATCGTCCTCAAGCGCGACGCCGTGGCGAAGGTCGTGCTCAACAACCTGTACAAGCACACGCAGCTCCAGGACAACTTCGCCGCCAACATGCTCGCGATCGTCGACGGCGTGCCCCGCACGCTCTCACTCGACGCGTTCGTGCGCCACTGGGTGACGCACCAGATCGACGTCATCGTGCGCCGCACTCGCTTCCGGCTGCGCAAGGCCGAGGAGGAGATCCACATCCTCCGCGGCCTCCTCAAGGCGCTCGACATGCTCGACGAGGTCATCGCCCTCATCCGCCGCTCCCCCACGGTGGAGGAGGCCCGCGACGGCCTCATGGGGCTCCTCGACATCGATGAGCTCCAGGCCCGAGCGATCCTTGACATGCAGCTGCGCCGCCTCGCGGCCCTCGAACGGCAGAAGATCCAGGACCGCAACGATGAGCTGGAAGCACAGATCGCGGAATTCCGCGTAATCCTCGGCGACCCCGCGCGCCAGCGCCTGATCATCTCCGAAGAGCTCGGCACGATCGTCGACAAGTACGGCGACGATCGCCGCACCCGCATCCTCGCTGGCTTCGACGGTGAGATGAGCGTCGAGGACCTCATCCCCGAGGAGGAAGTGGTCGTCACGATCACGCGCGGCGGGTACGTCAAGCGCACCCGGAGCGACCAGTACCGCGCCCAGATTCGGGGCGGCAAGGGCGTGCGGGGTGCCCAGTTGCGCGGCGACGACGTCGTGGAGCACTTCTTCGTCACGACGACGCACCACTGGCTGCTCTTTTTCACGAACCTCGGGCGCGTGTACCGGGCCAAGGCGTACGAGCTCGCCGAGGGCGGCCGCGACGCGAAGGGCCAGCACGTGGCCAACGTGCTCGCGTTCCAGCCGGACGAGCGGATCGCCCAGGTCCTCGACCTGCGCGACTACCAGCAGGAGCCGTACCTCGTGCTCGCGACCAAGCGCGGTCTCGTCAAGAAGACCCGTCTCGAGGATTACGACACGAACCGCTCCGCCGGCGTCATCGCGATCAACCTCCGCGAGGACGACGAACTCGTTTCGGCGCAGCTCGTCTCCGAGACCGACGATCTCATGCTCGTCTCCCGCCAGGGCCTGTCCGTGCGCTTCACGGCCGACGACGACGCGCTGCGTCCCATGGGCCGCGCGACCAGCGGCGTGACCGGCATGAAGTTCCGGGAGGACGACGAGCTGCTCGCGGCCGACGTGGTGAGCGACGACTCGTATGTGTTCATCGTGACCGACGGGGGCTACGCGAAGAAGACGGCCGTCGAGGAGTATCGGCGGCAGGGTCGCGGCGGGCTCGGCATCAAGGTCGGCAAGTACCAGGAAGGCCGTGGGCACCTCAGGGGTGCGCTCATCGTGCACGACGAGGACGAGGTCCTCGTGGTCATGGAGGGCGGCAAGGTGGTTCGTTCCGCGGTGTCGGGCGTTCCGGCGACGGGTCGCGACACCATGGGCGTGATCTTCGCCCGCCCGGACGAGGGCGATCGGATCATCGCGGTGGCGCGGAATTCCGAGCGCGGCCTCGCTGAGGACCCGGAAGATGACGGAGCCGAGGGCGGTACTGAGACTGCTGCCCACAGCACTGAGACGCCGGATGCCGTAACGTTGACCGGAGACTCTGTCGAGAACCCCGGAGGTAACGAGTGAGCACGCCCGAGAACGAGGCCCGTCCTGGCGGGTACCCTCAGGTGACCCCACCGGCCCGCCCCCCGCAGCGGCCGGCCGTG
>NZ_JBKZWT010000251.1:0-5378 GCF_047759905.1 Sinomonas sp. G460-2
GCGCGTCGACGAGCCCGGGGATCACAAAACCGGCGAGCGTGCGCGCGGCCGGCCGCGCTGGGCGGGCGTACGTCATGCGGCCGTCGACGATCCAGGCCTCGGGCCGGGACTCGCTGCGGCTCGCGAGGATCGGCCCAGTGAGATGGACCACGTCATGAGCGGGCTCGGTCATGCAGCCAGCGTAGCCGCCGTGCTAGCCTCCCTTTCGTCCACACGGGTGCCCTCGCAAGGGCTGAGATCAGGCTGATGCGGCCTGCGACCGTCGAACCTGTCCGGGTCATGCCGGCGTAGGAAGTGAGGGCTCACAGAATGAGCACATCCGAAATCGAAACCGCCCCGGGCCAGGAGCAGCACGCTGCCCATTCGCTCGCGTTCCTCGAGGACGCCGAGCATGGACTCCGGGTCCCCGTCACGGAGATCGCCCTCGACGACTCCCCCAACGGCCAGCCGAACGAGCCACTGCGCGTGTACCGCACCGCCGGCCCCGGGAGCGATCCGGTCGTGGGGCTGCCGCCGTACCGCGCGGCGTGGATCGCTGGGCGCGACGACACCGAGGCGTACGAGGGGCGCGAGCGGAACCTGCTCGACGACGGCCGCTCGGCTCTCCGGCGCGGCGAGGCGTCGGCCGAGTGGAAGGGCGCGAGGCCCGTGCCGCGGCGCGCCAAGGAGGGCCGCCGCGTCACGCAGATGCACTACGCGCGGCAAGGCGTGGTGACGCCGGAGATGCGCTTCGTCGCCCTGCGGGAAAGCTGCGACGTCGAGCTAGTTCGGAGCGAGGTCGCCGCGGGTCGGGCCATCATCCCGAACAACATCAACCACCCCGAGTCGGAGCCGATGATCATCGGCAAGGCGTTCCTCGTCAAGATCAACGCGAACATCGGCAACTCCGCTGTGACGTCCTCGATCGCCGAGGAGGTCGACAAGCTGCAGTGGGCCACCAAGTGGGGCGCCGACACGGTCATGGACCTCTCCACGGGCGACGACATCCACACGACTCGCGAGTGGATCATCCGCAACTCCCCCGTGCCGATCGGCACCGTGCCGATCTACCAGGCGCTCGAGAAGGTCAACGGCGACGCGTCCGCGCTCACGTGGGAAGTCTTCCGCGACACGGTCATCGAGCAGTGCGAGCAGGGCGTCGACTACATGACGATCCACGCTGGCGTGCTCCTGCGCTACGTCCCCCTCACGGCCAACCGCGTCACCGGCATCGTCTCGCGTGGCGGCTCGATCATGGCCGGCTGGTGCCTCGCGCACCACGAGGAGAACTTCCTCTACACGCATTTCGACGAGCTGTGCGAGATCTTCGCGCAGTACGACGTCGCGTTCTCGCTCGGCGACGGACTGCGCCCCGGTTCGACGGCGGACGCGAACGACGCCGCGCAGTTCGCCGAGCTCGACACGCTCGCCGAGCTCACGAAGCGGGCCTGGACGTACGACGTTCAGGTCATGGTCGAGGGACCCGGGCACATCCCGTTCCACCTCGTGCGCGAGAACGTCGAGCGCCAGCAGGAGCTGTGCGACGGCGCGCCGTTCTACACGCTCGGCCCGCTCGTGACCGACGTGGCCCCCGGCTATGACCACATCACCTCAGCCATCGGGGCCACCGAGATCGCCCGGTACGGCACCGCGATGCTGTGCTACGTGACGCCGAAGGAGCACCTCGGCCTGCCGAACAAAGACGACGTCAAGACCGGCGTCATCACATACAAGATCGCCGCGCACTCCGCCGACCTCGCGAAGGGCCACCCGGGCGCCCACGAGCGGGACGACGCCCTCTCGAAGGCCCGCTTCGAGTTCCGCTGGAAGGACCAGTTCTCTCTCTCGCTCGACCCGGCCACGGCCGAGGCGTTCCACGACGAGACCCTCCCCGCGGAGCCTGCCAAGACGGCCCACTTCTGCTCGATGTGCGGGCCGAAGTTCTGCTCGATGCGGATCTCGCAGGACATCCGCAACGAGTACGGCTCGAAGGAGGCGCAGGAGGCCATCGCCGGCATGGCGGCCAAGAGCGCGGAGTTCATAGCCCAGGGCGCGAAGGTTTACCTGCCTGAGACGATCGCGGTGGGCTCGCCCGAGTAAGCCCGGGAACGCCGCGTTCCGGTCCGCTGATCCCGTGGGATGCGGACCGGAACGCGGCGTTTCGCGTCGCGGCGCGATTCGTGGGCCTAAGAAACGGACGGGAGCGCGCGGCCGCCGGGCCTTCGGCGGTCCTCCGCGCCGGACCTAGTTCCCGAGGAACTTGTCGAAGCCCTTCGGCAGGTTGAGCGCCGCAGGGTCGAAGTCCTGCTGGGACTGCTGCCCGAAGGCCGAACCGCCCTGGAGGGCGTTCGCGGCACCCGCGGCCCGCTTCTGCTCGGCCTCGCGCAGCTGCTGCGCCGCCTTCGCGGGGTTACCCGAGCGAGCCTTCTTCTTGTTGTTCTTCCCCGCCGGCTTGCGCGAGGCGCCGCCGCCCGGCAGCCCCGGCACTCCGGGGATGCCCCCGCCCGACGCCATCCGGCGCATCATCTTCTGTGCCTGGCCGAAGCGCTCGAGCAGGCCGTTGACCTCGGAGACGTGGACGCCCGAGCCCCTTGCGATGCGGGCGCGGCGCGAGCCATTGATGATCTTGGGCGCGACGCGCTCGTGCGGGGTCATGGACCGCACGATCGCCTCGACGCGGTCGATCTCGCGCTCGTCAAATTGCTCGAGCTGCTGCCGGAACTGTGCTGCGCCCGGCATCATCATGAGCATCTTCTTCATCGAGCCCATCTTGCGGATCTGCTGCATCTGGGCGAGGAAGTCCTCGAGCGTGAAGTCCTCCTGGTCGGCGAACTTCTTCGCCATCCGGGCGGCCTCGTCGCGGTCCCAGCTCTTCTCCGCCTGCTCGATGAGCGTCATGACGTCGCCCATGTCGAGGATGCGCGAGGCCATGCGGTCCGGGTGGAACAGTTCGAAGTCGTCGAGGCCCTCGCCCGTGGACGCGAACATGACCGGGCGGCCCGTGACGGACGCGACCGAGAGCGCGGCGCCGCCGCGCGCGTCGCCGTCGAGCTTCGTCAGGACGACGCCCGTGAAGTCGACGCCGTCCTCGAAGGCCTTGGCCGTGTTGACGGCGTCCTGGCCGATCATCGCGTCGATGACGAACAGGACCTCGTCCGGCTTGACGGCCGAGCGGATGTCCGCGGCCTGCTGCATGAGCTCGGCGTCAATGCCGAGGCGGCCGGCGGTGTCGACGATGACGACGTCGTGCAGCTTCTGGCGCGCCTGCTCGACGCCGCCGCGAGCCACGGCCACCGGGTCACCGGTGGGAGCCTCGAACTCGGACTGGATGCCGGGGTGCGGCGCATAGACGGCGACCCCCGCGCGCTGGGCCACGACCTCGAGCTGCGTGACGGCGTTCGGGCGCTGGAGGTCGGCGGCGACGAGGATCGGCGAGTGCCCCTGGCCCTTGAGCCACTTCGCGAGCTTGCCCGCGAGCGTCGTCTTGCCTGCACCCTGGAGGCCCGCGAGCATAATGACGGTCGGCGGGGTCTTCGCGAGCCGGATGCGGCGCGTCTCGCCGCCGAGGATCGTGACGAGCTCGTCGTTGACGATCTTGACGACCTGCTGGCTCGGGTTGAGTGCCGCGGCAACCTCCGCGCCGAGGGCGCGCTCGCGGACGCGCGCCGCGAAGTCGCGCACGACGGGCACGGCCACATCCGCGTCGAGCAGGGCGCGGCGGATCTCGCGGACGGTGGCGTCGACGTCTGCTTCGCTCAGGCGGCCTTTGCCGCGGAGGTTCTTGAACGTCGCAGTCAGACGGTCCGAGAGGGAGTTGAACACGTGACGGAGTCGCTTTCGGTGGAGTGAACAAACCGCCCGACGGCGGTTCTGCCACCTTCAAGGGTATCAACCGCCCCGGGCGCCACAACGCGCCCGGGGTATCGACCCCGTACCTCGGGTGGCATGCTTGGCACCGTGACGACGCAGACAGCAGAACAGCAGCACGTCCCTCAGACCTCACCCTCGACGCACGCGGAGGGCACCGGCGCGCCGCAGCCGGTCAAGAGCCTCCTCATTCTCGGCGCGTCCGGCGACCTCACGGGCCGCCTCCTCTTCCCGGGACTCGCTCGGCTCCTCGCGACCGGCCGCCACGCGGGCCTCACAGTGGTGGGCGGCGGGCACGACGACTGGTCCGCCGACCAATGGTCGGATCGGGTCAAGCACGCGACCGAGGACGCCCTGGCCGATGCGACGCCAGAGGGCCGCGAGGAGCTCGAACGGATCCGCAACGAATCGACGTACGAGCAGCTCGACATCACGGCGCCCGGGGTGCTCGCCGGGGCCATCTCCCGGCTCGCCGGGCCCGTCGCCGTGTACTTCGCGGTCCCGCCCCAGATCGCGCAGGACGCGTGCGAGTCACTCAGCGCGGACGAGCTCCCGGAGGGCACCCGGCTCGTGCTCGAGAAGCCGTTCGGGACGTCCGAGGCCTCGGCCCGGCACCTCAACGACACGCTCCGGGCCCTCGTCCCCGAGCACCAGATCCACCGCGTGGACCATTTCCTGGGCAAGGGCACCGTGCTGAACATCCTCGGGCTCCGGTTCGCGAACAACTTCCTCGAGCCAGTGTGGAACCGCGACCACATCGAGAAGGTCGAGGTGTTCTTCGACGAGGATCTCGCGCTCGAGGGCCGCGCCGGCTACTACGACCGCGCCGGGGCGCTGCGGGACATGATCCAGAGCCACCTCCTGCACGTCATGGCCATCCTCGCGATGGACGCGCCCGCGCGGCTCGATGAGCGCGATCTTCGCGACGCCATCAGCTCCGTGCTGAGAGCCGCCCGCGTGGAGGAACCCTTCGCCGAGACGACGCGTCGCGCGCGCTACACCGCGGGATCCATCGCGGGCCGCAACGTGCCGGACTACACGGCCGAGCCGGGCGTCGACGCGTCCCGCGGGACCGAGACGCTCGCCGAGCTCACCGTGACGCTCGCGAGCTGGCGCTGGGCCGGCGTGCCGTTCGTCCTCCGCTCCGGCAAGGCCCTCGGCGCCAAGCGCAAGGAGGCCGTCATCACGTTCAAGCCGGTTCCCCACCTCCCCGAGGGTTTCGTGGGCGTCGACGAGCCCAACCGGCTTCGGATCGGCTTCGGCCCGGACGTCCTCCAGCTCGACGTCGACGTCAACGGCCCGGGCGACGTCCTGAGCCTCAACCGCGTGACGCTCAACGCGGACCTCAACGCGACCGATCTCCTGCCCTACGGCGAGGTGCTCGACGGCGTGCTCAACGGCGACCCGACGCTCTCGGTCCGCGGCGACACCGCCGAGAGCTGCTGGCGCGTGGTCGAACCCGTCCTTGCGGCCTGGGCCGCCAACGAGGTCCCCCTCGACGAGTACGCGGCCGGCTCGCGCGGGCCGGCCTC
>NZ_JBKZWT010000252.1:0-5332 GCF_047759905.1 Sinomonas sp. G460-2
TCGCGGAGGTGGGCGAGCGCTCGCTCGACGTCGTCCAGCCGAGCACGGCGCAGGCCATCGAGGCGCTGCAGGAGACCCAGCGGCTCCTCGCGACGCAGCAGTCACAGCTCACGGGGCTCATGTCCCGCCTGGCCGATCAGCTCTCGGAGCAGCAGCAGCTCGCCGCGAAGCAGCAGGCGCTCGCCGAACGGCAGGAGGCGACGGCGGCCGAGCTCGCCCAGATCCAGCGCGAACTCGACGCTGAGCGGGAACTGCAGAAGGAGGCCGCGCTGTACCTCGCGACCCGGGGGCGGCACAGCGCGAACTGACGTGGGGGACCGGGAGGCTGCGGACAGAGGCTGTCCGCAGACCTGCCGGATTACTCCCTAGGGAGGATCCCTCGGGGCAGCCCCGGGTCTAGTCTGGATCGTGCTCTACGGAGTCCGCTCCACCGAGCCGACTCCGGTGAGCGCTGCCCGAAAATCGGGCCCGACCGAAGGACACCGATGCTCGTCACACTGCTCAGGCGCTACGGCGCCCGCTATTGGCCATGGATCCTGGCCGTAGCGGTCTTCCAGCTCGCGACAACTATCGCGACACTCTATCTCCCGAGCCTGAACGCCCAAATCATCGACCAGGGCGTCGCGAAGGGCGATACGGACTACATCTGGCGCGTCGGCGGCATCATGCTCGGCGTGGCCCTGGCCCAGGTCGCCACCGCGATCCTCGCGGTGTACTTCGGCTCGAAGACGTCCATGGCGTTCGGTCGCGATCTGCGCCGCGGAGTGTTCCGCAAGGTCTCCTCGTTCTCCGCCCAGGACGTCCAGCGCTTTGGCGCCCCGACCCTGATCACCCGGGGGACGAACGACGTTCAGCAGGTCCAGATGGTCCTCCTCATGGGCCTCAACTTCATGGTGTCGACGCCGATCATGTGCGTGGGCGGCATCATCATGGCGCTGCGCGAGGACGCCGGGCTGTCGTGGCTCGTGTGGGTCTCGGTCCCGCTGCTGTTCGCCGTCGTCGGCTACCTCGTATACCTGCTCATGCCGCTCTTCCGCGGGATGCAGACCAAGATCGACGGGATCAACGGCGTGCTGCGCGAGCAGATCATCGGCATCCGTGTGGTCCGTGCCTTCGTGCGCGAGCCCTACGAGGAGGAGCGCTTCGGGGCGGCCAACAAGGCGCTGACTGACATCTCGGTCAAGGTCGGTCAGATCTTCGTGCTCATGTTCCCTGTGATCATGATGCTGCTCCACCTCGCGACGGCCGCGGTGCTCTACTTCGGCGGGCAGCGAGTGGATGCGGGAGAGATGCAGGTCGGCTCCCTCACGGCGTTCATGCAGTACCTTCTGCAGATCCTCATGGCCGTCATGATGGGCACGTTCATGGCGATGATGATCCCGCGCGCGACCGTCTGCGCCGACCGCATCGGTGAGGTCCTCGACGTCGAGCCGTCCATGGCGGAGCCCGCGAACCCAGTCACGCCGGCCCGCAGGGAGGGCGTCATCGAGTTCCGCGACGTCTCGTTCTGCTACCCCGGCGCCGAGAAGGCCGTGCTGAGCGGCATCTCCTTCACGGCCCGGCCGGGGGAGACGCTCGCGATCATCGGCTCGACCGGTTCGGGCAAGACGACGCTTCTCAACCTCGTGCCGCGCCTGTTCGACACCGCCGGCGGCGAGGTCAGAATCGACGGCGTGCCGGTTCAGCAGATGGATCGGCATGAGATCACCTCCCGCGTCGCGATGGTCCCGCAGCGGCCGTACCTGTTCTCCGGGACGGTCGAGCACAACCTGCGCTTCGGCCGGCAGAACGCGTCCGACGCCGAGCTCTGGGACGCCCTCGAGGTGGCCCAGGCCGCCGACTTCGTCCGCGAGAAGCCCCACGCTCTGGGCTCCCGGATCGCGCAGGGCGGCACGAACGTGTCCGGCGGCCAGCGCCAGCGGCTCTGCATCGCGCGGGCCCTCGTGGCCCAGCCCAAGGTGTACCTGTTCGACGACTCGTTCTCGGCGCTCGACGTCACCACGGACGCTAAGCTCCGCCGTGCGCTGCGCGAGCGCACCCACGACGCAACGGTCATCATCGTGGCCCAGCGCGTCTCGACGATCATCGACGCGGACCAGATCCTGGTGCTCGACAACGGACGGATCGTGGATCGCGGCACGCACGACGAACTCCTCGAAACGTCGCCGACGTATCAGGAGATCGTCCAGTCTCAGATCACGGCCGAGGAAGCCGAGAAGGCGGGGGAGGTCGCATGAGCGCCGAGAAGCAAAGCGCTGCGCCCGAGGGCGTCCAGCACGAAGACCTCGAGGAGGAGTACCGTCCCACCGAGGCCGACGGCGGGGCCTGGGGCTCGATGCCGGCGAAGAAGGCCAAGAACTTCGGCCCGAGCGCCAAGCGCCTCATGGGGCTGCTCAAGCCCGAGGCCGGGCTCATGGCCGTCGTCGTCGCGTTCATCATCGCCTCGGTGGTCCTCACCGTGATTGCGCCGAAGATCCTCGGCAAGGCCATGGACGTGATCTTCGCGGGCGTCATCGGCAAGCAGATGCCGTCCGGGGTCACGAAGGATCAGGTGGTCCAGGGCCTCCGGGCGCAAGGCCAGAACAACTTCGCGGACATGCTCTCGGGCATGAACCTGGTTCCCGGCAAGGGGATCGACTTCAACGAGCTCACGTTCCTCATCGCCGTGATCCTGCTCATGTACTTCGTGGCCGGGATCTTCATGTGGGCTCAGGGCTTCCTCCTGAACCGGCTCGTGATGCGCGTGGTCTCGGGGCTGCGGCGCGACGTCGAGGCGAAGCTCAACCGGCTCCCGCTCGGCTACTTCGACACGCGGCAGCGCGGCGACATCCTCTCGAGGGTGACGAACGACGTCGACAACATCCAGCAAGCGCTTCAGCAGGCCTTCTCGCAGCTGCTCTCGTCGTTGCTTCAGGTGGCCGGCATCGTCGTCATGATGTTCATCGTGTCGTGGCAGCTCGCGCTCATCGCCCTCATCGCGCTCCCGCTCTCAGGCGTCGTCGCGGGCGTGATCGGCTCGCGGAGCCAGAAGCTGTTCCAGGCGCAGTGGAAGAACACGGGCGCGCTCAACGGCCAGATCGAGGAATCCTTCTCGGGCCACGAGCTCGCAACGGTGTTCGGCCGCCAGGAGGACATGGTCGAACGCTTCGACGAGAAGAACGAGGAGCTCTACCAGGCCTCGTTCGGTGCGCAGTTCGTGTCCGGCATGATCTTCCCGATCATGAACTGGGTGAGCTACCTCGCGTACGTCGGCATCGCCGTCATCGGTGGCCTCCGGGTCGCCGCGGGCCAGATGAGCCTCGGCGATGCGACCGCGTTCATCCAGTACTCGCGCGAGTTCACGCAGCCGCTCGGCCAGATTGCGGGCATGGCGAACATGCTCCAGTCCGGCGTGGCGTCCGCCGAGCGGACGTTCGAGCTGCTCGACGCGGAGGAGCAGGAGCCGGAGACGGCCACGGAGCACCTCCCGGCGGTCACGGACGGGCACGTCACGTTCGAGCACGTCAACTTCTCCTACACGGAGGACAAGCCGCTCATCGAGGACCTCTCGCTCACGGCAGAACCCGGGAACACCGTGGCGATCGTCGGCCCGACGGGCGCCGGCAAGACGACCCTCGTGAACCTCGTCATGCGGTTCTACGAGATCCAGTCGGGCCGGATCACGCTCGACGGCGTCGACATCCGCGACCTCTCGCGCGCCGAGCTGCGGTCCAAGGTCGGCATGGTCCTCCAGGACGCGTGGCTGTTCGGCGGGACGATCTACGACAACATCCGCTATGGGAACCTCGACGCGACCGACGAGCAGATCATGGCCGCCGCGAAGGCGACCTATGTGGACCGCTTCGTCCGCGCACTGCCGGACGGCTACGAGACGGTCATCGACGAGGAGGGCACGAACGTGTCCGCCGGTGAGAAGCAGCTCATCACGATCGCTCGCGCGTTCGTCTCGAACCCGTCGCTGCTCATCCTCGATGAGGCAACGTCGTCTGTGGACACCCGCACCGAGCTGCTCGTGCAGAAGGCGATGCGGGCCCTCCGGACGGATCGCACGTCGTTCGTCATCGCGCACCGACTCTCGACGATTCGCGACGCGGACACGATCCTCGTCATGGAGCGCGGCCAGATCGTCGAGCAGGGCAACCACGAGGAGCTGCTCGATCGCCGCGGCGCGTACCACGCCCTGTACATGAGCCAGTTCGCGGGCGGCCAAGATCTCGACGCCGAGGCCGCCGCGGCCACGGCGGGCGGGGCAGCGGGCGTGGGGACGCCCGCAACGTAGCGCCACTCGCACCACATCACCGCACCGATAGCGTCGGCCCGTCCAGGCACAGCCTGGGCGGGCCGCCGCTTTCCGTCTCGGGTACGGATACTCACCCATTTCCCGCGTCTCGGGTACAGATGGTTGCTGTACCCGAGATGGGGTGGGCGTGGGGTCCGTCAGCTCTCCGGTGCGAGCTCGACGCGGATGCCGTCGAGCGCGTCGTCGTGCTCGATCTGGCACGCGAGCCGCGAGCCGCACGCGCGGTATCCCTCGGCCTCCTCGAGCAGCTCGAGTTCGTCGGCGCTGCGCTCGCCGAGGCGCGTGGCCACAGCCTCGTCGAGGAACACGTGGCACGTTGCGCACGAGGCCGTGCCGCCGCACGAGGCGAGCACCGGCAGGTCGTTGTCGCGGAGCACTTCCATGAGTGTCTGGTCTTCCTCCCAGGCGAGGGAGTGCTGGGTGCCGTCGCGGTCGACGGCGGTGATGGACGTGGGCATGGTGGGAACCTTTCGCTGCGGAGGGTCAGAGCGATGTCGACACGGGGTTGGCGATGGCCTCGGCGAGTGGTACGGCCGAGTCGGCCGCCCGGGCCGGATCGAGGGTGGCGTGCTCGAAGATGAGTCGCTTCGCGGCGTTGAAGTCGGCGAGCGAGCCAACAGTGTCGACGGCGGCGAGGCGCCCCTCGCGCAGATAGACGACCGTGAACTTGCCGCTGGCCGGGTCGCCGCGCAGGATCACGTGATCGTCGGGCCTCCGGACTCCCGCCGTCTGGAGCCGGACGCCATGCTGGACGGTCCAGAACCACGGCACCTCGGCGGCGGGCTGCGTGGAACCTGCGATCGAGGCAGCGACTGCCTCGGCCTGCGCCCGCGCGTTCTGGAGGCACTCGAGCCGCTGGCTCGCGCCGTCGTACGTGCTCGCGCTACGGGTGACGTCGCCCGCAGCGTAGATGTCCGGGTCCGAGGTCAGGCCCGCATGGTCGACGAGGATGCCGTCCGCGGCGTCAAGCCCGGCCGCCTCGGCAAGGCCCTGTTCGGGGACCACTCCGATCCCGGCGACGACGACGTCGGC
>NZ_JBKZWT010000253.1:0-5298 GCF_047759905.1 Sinomonas sp. G460-2
GCGGCGGGTCTGCGCGCCCGACTGGTAGTGCTCGAGCAGGCGACCGGTCGCGAGGTGGAACTCCTCGAGCGCGGGCCGTCCGGGCGCCCACGAGGGGGTCGCGGCCCGTACCGCGACGAGGCGAGCCCGCCCGTCGTCGTGCGCGAAGCGGTCGCGGAACAGCCTAGGGGTGCCGGCCGTGCCCGCGGGGTATGGCCAGTAGGCCTCGGCGCCGTTGTCGAGGAGCTCGTACGA
Source organism: Sinomonas sp. G460-2 (assembly GCF_047759905.1). Classification (NCBI taxonomy): domain Bacteria; kingdom Bacillati; phylum Actinomycetota; class Actinomycetes; order Micrococcales; family Micrococcaceae; genus Sinomonas; species Sinomonas sp. G460-2. The sequence continues at coordinate 235 of NZ_JBKZWT010000253.1, forward strand.
GATCCCCGAGTAGTCCGCGAGCCCGCCCGAGGACGCGGCGCGGAGCTCCTCGAAGACCACCTCGGGCTCTGTCGGGAAGGACGACGGCGCGTCGAGCAGCTCCGCGAGGCGGTTCATGATCCACAGCTCGGACCGCGCGCCCGCGGGCGCCTCGACCGCGCGGCGGCGCCGCAGCACGCGGCCCTCGAGGTTCGTCATGGTGCCCTCCTCCTCGGCCCACTGCAGGACGGGGAGCACCACGTCCGCCTCGCGGGCCGTCTCGGAGAGGAAGAAGTCGCAGACCGCGAGGAAGTCGAGTCGCTTCAGCCCCTCACGGACGGCGGACACATCCGGCGCGGAGACCACGACGTTGGCGCCGTGCACGAGGAGGGCGCGCACGCCGCCGTCCGTGCCGAGGGTGCGCAGGAGTTCGACGGCGGGGAGGCCCGGCCCGGGGATGCTCGCCTCCGGAACGCCCCAGACCCGGGCGACGTGCGCGCGGGCCTCGGGGTCGGTGATTTTGCGGTAGCCGGGGAGCTGGTCCGCCTTCTGCCCGTGCTCGCGCCCGCCTTGGCCGTTCCCCTGGCCGGTGAGCGTCCCGTAGCCGCCGAGCGGCGAGCCGGGGAGGCCGAGGAGCAGTGCGAGGTTGATCGCGGCCGTGACGGTGTCGGTGCCGTCCGCGTGCTGCTCGATGCCGCGGCCCGTGAGGATGTAGCACGAGCCCGTGCGCGCGGACCTCGCGAGCCGGTGCGCGGTCTCGCGCACGAGGTTGGCGGGGACACCCGTGGTCGCCTGGACCCGCTCGGGCCACCACGGAGCCACGGAGCGGATCACGGACTCTAGGCCCTCGGTGCGGGCCGCGAGGTAGTTCGAGTTCAGGAGGCCGTCGTTGATGACCACGTGGGCGAGGCCAAGGAGCAGCACGAGGTCCGTGTGCGGGGCGGGCGCGAGGTGAGTGCCCGCGCCGTCGTCCGTCAGTCTGGCCGTCGGGGAGTGGCGCGGGTCGACCACGATGAGCCCTCCCGCCTCGCGCGCACCCGCGAGGTGCTGCACGAACGGCGGCATGGTCTCGGCGACGTTCGAGCCGAGCAGGAGGACCGTGTCCGCCGCGTCGAGGTCGGTGAGGGGGAACGGCAGGCCCCGGTCGATCCCGAACGCCCGGTTTCCGGCGGCCGCTGCGGAGGACATGCAGAACCGGCCGTTGTAGTCGATGCGCGAGGTTCCGAGCGCGACCCGGGCGAACTTCCCGAGGAGGTACGCCTTCTCATTCGTGAGCCCGCCGCCGCCGAAGATCCCGACGGCGTCCGGCCCGTACGTGCCTTGGGCCCGGCGGATCTCGCTGGCCACCCGCCCGAGCGCCTCGTCCCAGCTCGCCTCGCGGAGCACGCCCCGCGCGTCGCGCACGAGCGGTTCCGTGACGCGCTCGGGGTGCCGGAGGAGGTCCGCCGCGGTCCAGCCCTTGCGGCACAGGCCGCCCCGGTTGGTGGGGAACTCGCGGCCGGACACCTCGGGCGCGGCCTCGTTCTGGGCCGGCGTCAGGTTCATCCCGCACTGCAGGGCGCAGTAGGGGCAGTGGGTCGCGACGGGTTGGGCGAGCGGGTTGGGAACCCCCGGGCCAGGCATGTCAGGCCCCCGTTCGGGCCACGGCGCTCCCGCGGCGGAGGTAGCAGGCCCACGAGACCACGAGCATGACCACGTACGCGGCGACGAATCCGTAGAACGCCGGGACGTAGGATCCTGTCGCGGTGCTCGATGCGCCGAGCAGCTGCGGGATGGCGAAGCCGCCGTACGCGCCGATGGCGGAGATGAGCCCGAGCGCCGCGGACGCGAGCCGCGCCGTGTGCGACGGCGCCGCGCCGGCCTGGGCGGCCCGGCTCGCCCGGGCGAAGATCACCGGGATCATGCGGTAGGTCGAACCATTGCCGATGCCGCTCGCGGCGAACAGCGCGAGGAACAGGGCGAGGAAGAGCCAGAAGTTCTTGAGGGGGAGCGTCGCGATGAGGGCGAGCGTCACGACCGCCATCGTCGCGAAGGAGGCGACCGTGATGCGCGCGCCGCCGAAGCGATCCGCGAGCTTGCCGCCGTACGGGCGCGAGAGCGAGCCGACGAGCGGGCCGAGGAACGCGAGCGAGAGCGCCGCCGCGCCGACGGCGAAGGTTGAGTATGCCGGGAACAGGTCCTTGATGAGCTTGGGGAACACGCCGCCGAAGCCGATGAACGAGCCGAAGGTGCCGATGTAGAGGAACGCGACGATCCACAGGTGCGGCTCCTTGAGCGCCGCGAGCGAGCCTGCGACGTCGCCCTTCGCGTTCGAGAGGTTGTTCATGCGGCGCCAGGCGGCGAACGCGGCGATGAGGATGAACGGGACCCACATGAGGCCCGCCATGGCGAGCGTCCCGCCGTGCGAGCCGGTGACAAGAACCGCGGTGAGGCTCACCACGATCGGCACGGCGAGCTGCGAGATCGCGGCGCCGAGGTTGCCGCCGGCGGCGTTGAGGCCGAGCGCCCAGCCCTTCTCCTTCGCGGGGTAGAAGAACGTGATGTTGGCCATCGAGCTCGCGAAGTTGCCGCCGCCGAAGCCGGAGAGCCCCGCGACCGCAAGCATGACCCAGAACGGCGTGGTGGGGTTCGAAACGCAGGCCGCGAGTCCGATCGTGGGGATGAGGAGCAGGAGCGCAGAGACGATGGTCCAGTTCCGGCCGCCGAAGCGGGAGACCATGAACGTGTAGGGGATGCGGAGCGTCGCGCCGACGAGGCTCGGCATCGAGATGAGCCAGAACGTCTGCGACGTGTCGAACTTGAAGCCGGCCGCCGGGAGCGAGACCACGACGATCGACCAGAGCTGCCACACGACGAAGCCGAGGAACTCGGCGAAGATCGACCAGGCGAGGTTCCGCCGAGCGATCGCGCGCCCCTCGCGCTCCCACTGGGTGGCGTCTTCCGGGTTCCAGTGCTCGATCCAGCGGCCCGCGCGGAAGTCGAGGCTCAGATGGGAGGCGGGGGCCGCCGTCGTTCGCTCTGCCGCCGGTGCCGCAGAGGCGGTGATCTGGGGGTCGGTGCTCATGGGCCCTCCTTGAACGTGGGAACTTGTCTAGTTCCACGCTAAGAACGGCGCGTTTCCGGAAGCGTCGCGGGGTGTAAACAGGCCGTGACATCGACCTCTCTTCTCACGGCGGTTCTGGGTGAGCCGTGAGGTGAGGTCCGCCATGTGGACCGAATGTCCGGTCAGTGGACGCTGTTCATAGGATGGCCACGCACAATCCCAGGACCCCTGTCAACGGTGGGTCCAGCATGCGAAAGGCACCAGCACCCATGGCCACACGAGCCGTCGCCGAGGAATCGGCGGCAGAGCCGCAGCGAACCGATCCGCAGAAGAACGCGAACACCCGCGGGCGGGTGATCTTCTCGAGTCTCATCGGCACCACGATCGAGTTCTTCGACTTCTACGCGTATGCGACGGCGTCCGTCCTTGTCTTCCCGAAGCTGTTCTTCCCGGGCGCGACCGACATCAACGCGATCCTCTCCTCCTTCGCGATCTTCGGCGTCGCGTTCTTTGCGCGGCCCATCGGCTCGATCGTGTTCGGCCACTTCGGGGACAAGCTCGGGCGCAAGGGCACCCTCGTCGCCTCGCTGCTCACCATGGGCCTCGCGACGTTCTTCATCGGCGTCCTGCCGCCCGCGTCGACTCCGGGCTGGGTGGTCCTCGCGCCTCTCCTGCTCGTGGTCCTGCGCTTCCTCCAGGGCCTGGCCCTCGGCGGCGAATGGTCGGGTGCCGCGCTCCTCGCGACCGAGAACGCGCCCGCGGGCAGGCGGGCGGTCTGGAGCACGTTCCCGCAGCTCGGAGCGCCGATCGGCTTCATCATCGCCAACACGATGTACGTCGTGATGAATGGATTCCTCACCTCGAAGCAGTTCGAGGACTTCGGGTGGCGCATCCCTTTCCTGTTCAGCATCGTCATGGTGGCGATCGGGCTCTACGTGCGGCTCAAGCTCGTCGAGAGCGCGTCCTTCCAGAAGGTCGTCGAAGAGGACAAGGTGGCCCGCGTCCCGCTGGCCGCGACGTTCAAGCACCACTGGCGCGCCGTCATCGCGGGCACGTTCATCATGCTCGCCACCTACGTGCTGTTCTACCTGACCACGAGCTTCACGCTTACGTACGGAACCGCCCCCGCGAACGTCGAGGTGGCGCGCGCCGCCGCGGAGAAGGCCGGGAAGTCCTTCGACGCGGCCTCGTTCGTGCCCGGGCTCGGGATCGACCGGGGTCTCTTCCTGTGGATGCTCATCATCGGCGTCGTGTTCTTCGGCATTTTCACGGTGGTCTCAGGACCGCTCGCGGAGAAGTACGGCCGCCGGAAGTTCCTCCTGTGGGTCACGGCGGGCATCCTCGCGTTCGGCGTCACGTGGGGCCTCATGTTCGGCCCCGGCACGGGTGCGGCCATGGTGGGGCTCGTCGTCGGGTTCACGCTCATGGGCGCGACGTTCGGCCCCATGGCCGCGATCCTGCCGGAGCTGTTCCCCGCTAACGTCAGATACACGGGCTCGGCGATCGCGTACAACCTCTCGTCCGTGATCGGCGCGGCCCCGGCCTCGTTCGTCGCGATCGCCCTGTGGCAGGCCGGGAAGGGGAGCACGGTGCTCGTCGGCGTCTACCTAGCGGGTGCCGCAGTGCTCACGCTCGTCGCCCTGTTCCTCACGCGCGAGACCCGTGACCGGGACTTCGAGGACAACATCGCGGCGTGAGCTGACCGCTCGTCAGTCAAGATCTGGCCATCGTCGGTAGGGATCTGGGCAGTCGTCGGCAAATGAAGTGGCCCCCGTCGGAATCCCGACGGGGGCCACTTCTCATTCGACCACTGGTCACTTCTCGCGCGACGACCGGCCAGATCTCACGGGGATCTCAGTCCTCGATCGTGGCGATCACCGAGCCGGCGGAGACCGTCTGCCCGGACTCAGCGGTGAGGCCGTGGATCGTGCCCGAGCGGTGCGCCGTGAGCGGCTGCTCCATCTTCATCGCCTCGAGGACGACGACGAGATCGCCCTCCGCGACCTGGTCACCGTTCTCCACGGCGACCTTGACGATCGTGC
>NZ_JBKZWT010000254.1:0-5291 GCF_047759905.1 Sinomonas sp. G460-2
GCCCGCGCCCACCAAGTGCTCGCAGGACCTGACGCTCGGCCTCCTGCCGAACAAGAACTGCAACGGCTGACGACGGCGCCAATCCAGTCGCGCTCCGAGGGTCCAGTCGCGCTTCGGCGTCCGTTAACGGAGCAGGCGCCGGGCTCGACGGGTTGCCGAGCCCGGCGCCTGCGGGCCATCAGGGACCGGCGGTCACCCGCCGATCAGCTGGTTAGCCGTCTTCGTGGTTCGTCGAGCCGGCGGGGACGCCAGGCACGTCGTTCGGGCCGTAGATCTGGGAGTCACCCGGGTACGGGGTCGCCCAGTTGTGGGTCTGGTACCAGGTCCAGCGGTTGAACAGGTACGGGTTCGCGAAGTCTTCCTTCGCGCCGTTGCCCGTCAGGTGCTGCTGCTCCGACCAGTCTTCCCACTGCTCGGCGATGTCCTGCATCGAGGCCGGGACGGCCACGGCCTGGGCGGCGGCGTCGTTCACCGCGGCGGCAGCGCCCGTCTGGCCCAGCGTGTCGTTGCCACAGGCCGGGGCGGTCTTGACGCCCTCGGTCAGCGGAACCTGGTTCGGAACCGCGTTGTACGCCGTCAGGTCGGGCGTGTTGGTGAACGCGTCGAACATCGGTGTGGCCGCGGCGACCTTCTGGTTCAGCGGCTGGGCACCGAGGATCTGCTCGATGGTCCGGACCATGTTGATCTGCGAGTAGAACGTGCTCACGGTCTTGCCGTGCACGGCGTACGGGCTGATCACCTGGACGGGGGCGCGGTGGCCGTCGACGTGATCGGCGCCGTCCTGGCCGTCGTCCTCGGCGATGAAGATCGCGGAGTCCTTCCAGTACTGCGAGTGCGAGATCTCGTCGACGATCTTGCCCACGGCGAGGTCGTTGTCGGCGACCTGGGCCTCCGGATCGGCGGTGCCACCGGTGTGGTCGCTCGAGAGCCACATCATCTGGAAGTTCTTCGGACCGTTCTTCTCGAAGTCCTGCTTCCAGGTCGCGTAGCGGTAGATGTCCGGCACCGAGGTGTCGAACGGCGCCGCGTTCGGGTCAGCGATCGCGTTGAGCGATGGGATGGCCGAGCCAGCGTGCATCTGGAGCGCCGGGGTGAAGAGCTGGTTCGGATCGCCACCGGCCATGGTGCTCGTGGCCGCGCAGTAGTACTGCTGCCAAGTCGCGCCCGCCGGCTTGCCCTCCTTGTACTCGAACTCACCGTAGTTGCGGGCGGTGTTGCCCGCCGACTGGATCGCGGTCCAGAGGAAGCCGGAGCGCTGGTGGCCCAGGACGTCCTCTTCGGTGTCGTACGAGCGCGTGTACTCGCCCGCGCTGGTCTCCGTGTACGCGGGGTTGTCGCCCTGCATCATCCAGTTATGACCCTCGGCCGAGTTCGTGCCGATGTCATAGGTGTTGTCGTACAGGCCGAACTGGGTGGCCAGCGCGTGCTGGTTCGGGGTGACCTTCGCCCCGAACTGCGCGAGCGAGGCGTCGCCATTGCCCTGCTTCATGTCGCCGTAGACCTGATCGTACGTGCGGTTCTCCTTGACGATCAGGAACACGTGCTTGATCGTCGACGGGTCTCCGAGCTGCGCGGGGACGGCCGTGGCCTCGCCCTGGCTGTTCTGGTTGTCCGCGGCGGCGTTGTCACCCCAGCCGTTCTGCTTGAAGACTGTCTCGGTGTACTCCTGGATCTGGTCGTCGCTCGGCAGCGTGAACTTGGTGAGCGAGGCCGTGGTGGAGTGCGTGCCGTGGCCGGTCGCAATCGTGGTGCCCGGGCCCTTGTTGTAGCTCAGCTCGGGGCCGCGCGCGTCGATGCCGCGGGTGTTGGTGACCACGATCTGGCCGTTCACGGCGGTGACGTTCTCGGGGTAGTAGTCCGTGGGCAGCAGGCCGATGTAGCTTGCGGGGTCCCGCGGGTCCTGCTTGTTGACCTTGTAGACCGCGATCGCGTTCGCGCGGCCCAGCGAGACCAGCAGGTGATCGCCCTGCATCGTGATCGCTGTCGGCGCGTAGCCGATCTTCGAGGGCGCCCACGGCTGGGTCGCGATGGTCTGCATGACCTTGTTGGTCTTGGCGTCAACCACCGAGAGGGTGTCGCTGTTCGTGTTCGCGACGTACAGGGTGGTGCCGTCGAGGTACATCGCGGTCGGGTGCAGCTGGACGTCGATCGAGCCGACGGCGGCGGAGGCGTTCGCCGTGTCGATGACGCTGAGCGTGCCGCTCGTCGAGGTGCCGAGGTAGGTGTCCGCGGGAACCTGCGTGCCGTAGGAGCCCATGGTCGCTTCGCCCGCGGCGGCCTGGTGGCCGCCCTCGTTGGAGACGTACAGCTTGGTGCCGACGAACCTCAGCTGGCGGGGGGCGATGCCAACGTTGAAGGTCTGCTTGAGCGTGCCCGCGGCCGGATCGATCGCCACGACGGTGTTCTGGCCGTTCACGGCGGCGTACAGCGTGGAGCCGTCGGGGGAGAACGTCATGCCGGCCGTGAGCGCCTTCTTGCCGCCTGCGGTCGGGATAGTGATCGCCGTGCCTGCGCCGAGCGAGCCGTCCGCGTTGAACGGGTAACGGACGATCCCGGTGGCGACCGGCTCGAAGAGGAACTTGCCGTCGGGGGAGAAGACGGGGCCTTCCTGGCCGGTCGAACCGTCGGTCACGTGCTGGTAGGCCATGTTCATGAAGCCCGCATTGCTCGACGCCGCCGCGAACGAGGTCGCGGCGAGGGTGCCAGCCGCGGCGACCGGCTTGTACGTCGTGAGATCGAAGACCTGGAGGTCGACCGAGCGGTCGGTGCTGGTCCCGACAAGGTAGCGACCGTCGGGGCTCACGGTCGAGCCCATGATCTTGCCGAACGGCGTCATGACGCGGTCGCCGATGGGCTTGATCGTCTGGTTCGAGGAAATCTGCTCGCCGTTGTCGTACTGAGCGCCAACCTGCTGCTGGCCGAACGGGAGCGTCGATGCGGCAGCGATGCCGCCGCCAAGCAGTGCGAGCGTGCAGCTCGCGGCGACGATCGTGAGCGGCTTGCGGCCGTTCACGAGCTTCGAGAGGCTGCGAAGGGGTCGTTGAAGGGTTAAAGATCTTCGGCTGGGTTTTGACATATTTGTCATGGACGTGAACGTATTCCCCTCAGTTTAAATCCGACGCCGACTTTGGTGACGTTTTAGGTGCACCTCGGCAACCACTTGACACCTCGGGCGTGGCGCGGATACTTAAGCACATGCTTAAGTTATCGGACAGTGATAACGCGGAAGAGGGCGCTTTGGACGCGATCTTCCACGCGCTCTCCGACCCGCGACGCAGGGCGATCATCAGGCGCCTCTGCCAAGGGCCCGCCTCGGTGACAGCCCTCGCCACCCCGCTCGGGGTGAGCCTCCCCGCCGTCGTCCAGCACCTCGCCGTGCTCGAGGGCGCCGGTCTCATCACGACGTTCAAATCCGGCCGCGTCCGCACGTGCACGCTCGCGCCCGGCGCGCTCCGGAGCGCGGAGGCGTGGATTTCCGCGCGGCGGCTTCCGCAGGAACACGCGCTCGACCGGCTCGGAGCCTTCCTGTCCACGAGCCCCAACCCCGCCCCGCTCTAACCCGCCCAGCCACAACCCGCCCAGCCACCCCTAGGAGTCATCATGAGCCAGCAGATCCAGTCCACGTTCACCGTCGAGCGCGTCATCGCGGCCCCGCCGTCGCGCGTGTTCCGGGCCTTCGCCGACTTCGACGAGAAGAAGCAGTGGTTCGCCGGCCCCCCCGACTGGACCCAGATCGAGGCGTCGCTCGACTTCCGCCCCGGCGGCACGGAGGTCAACATCGGCGCCACTCCGGACGGCGACCGGAGCGAGTTCTACGCGCACTTCTACGACATCGTTCCGAACGAGCGGATCGTGTACACGTACGAGATGCACCATCGCGGCGTGAAGCTCTCCGTCTCCCTCGCGACGCTCGAGCTCGAGCCCGAAGGGGGCGGCACGCGGGTCTCGCTCACCGAGCATGGCGTGTTCCTCGACGGTCATGAGGACCCGGCGCTCCGCGAGGAGGGAACGCGCTGGCTCTTCGACGGGCTCGCGGCGTACGTCGAGCGCGTGCGCGCCTAAGCGTTGGTCCCTTCGTGCTCACATGGGGGCGGCCCTGCGCCGCGACTCACCGCGAGCCTTGTCGTGGCGCGCGGAGCGTCAACTCCCAAAGTGAGCAGGAAGGGACGCCTCAGGCGAAGAGCCCCTCGCCCAGGAATCCGCCGTCCTTCTGAACGCCCGGGACCACGAAGAAGTAGCCCCCGCCGAACGGCTCGATGTAGTCCGTCATGGGCTCGTTCGCGAGACGGGTCTGCGTGGCCTCGAACTGGTCCTGGATGTTCTGCTGGAAGCTCGCGAAGATGAGGCCGGCCTGCATGTTGCCGTTGAGGTCCACGCCGAGCTCGTAGTTGTAGCCGCGGCGCAGCATGCGCGAGCCGGCCGTCTCCTGGGTGCGCGGGTTGGCGAGTCGTATGTGGGCGCCCAGCGGGATCGTTTCGCCTCTGGGGTCGGACGCGTAGTCCGGCGTGTCCGTCTCCTTGTCCTTCCCGAGTGGCGCACCGCTCGCGCGATGCCGGCCGATCATGTTGTCCTGCTCCCCGAGGCCCACGCGGTCCCAGAACTCCACGAGCATGCGGATGATCCGCACCACCATGAACGTGCCGCCCTCGGCCCAGGCGGGCTGGCCGGAGTCCCTGCCGAGCCAGACGAGCTTCTCGTCCTGGGCGGGGTTGACGATCCCGTCCTTGTAGCCGAACAGGTTGCGGGGCGCGCCGTCCGGCCGGGGGCGGTTGTGGAAGCCGTTGATCTTCCATTGGAGCTGGAGCTGCCCGCGCGTGGCCTTCATGATGTCGCGGAGCGCGTAGTGGATCACGTCGGTCGAGTCGGCGCACAGCTGGAGAACGAGGTCGCCGCCCGTCCATTCCTCCTCGATCTGGTCCTTCGGGAAGACCTTCATGCCCGTGAGGCCCTTCGGCTTCTTCGCGGCCAGCCCGAACGCCGGGTTGTCGAAGAGGCTCCCGGCGAGGCCCAGCGTCAGGGTGAAGTTCGCGGCGGGGATGTCCTCGCCCATGACCCCCGAGTTGACCGGCGGCGCGCCGTCGACACCGCTCAGCTCGCTCGAGGGCAGCGCGTCGCTCGCCTTGCGCCCCGCGCCGAGGATCGACGCCTTGACCGTGAGCTTCTGGAGGAGCGCCTTGAGCTCCGCCGCGTCCCGGCTCAGCACCTTGAACGCCGCAAAGCACGCCGACTGCTGCTGGGCGGCGGGGCGGTAGACGCCGGCCTGGTTCGCGCCGAGGAATTCGACGATTTCG
>NZ_JBKZWT010000255.1:0-5203 GCF_047759905.1 Sinomonas sp. G460-2
GAAGTGCCCTTGATCATCTCGTCCCAGGCCTCGTACCCCATGGAGGAGATCGCGCGCGAGCTCGGCGACCACGAACGCTGGTTCCAGCTCTACTGGAGCAGCGAGGACTCGGTGGTCGAGAGCTTCGTGCGCCGGGCGGAGCACAGCGGCTGCACGGCGATCGTCGTCACGCTCGACACCCTCGTCCTCGCGTGGCGCACCGGCGACCTCGACAACGCCTTCCTCCCGTTCGCCCGCGGGATGGGCATCGCGCAGTACACGTCAGACCCCGCCTTCCAGCACATCGTCGCGGAGCGGCTCGCCTCGGGCGCGATCCAGCGGACGACGACGCGCCCCACCCCCGCGGCGGTCCGCGCGCTCGCGCAGATGGCGCGGCGGCATCCGGGCGGCTTCCGGGAGAATCTCGCCTCTCCCCTCCCGAGGGCGAGCGTCCAGACCTTCCTCGACGTGTTCTCCCGGACCACGCTCACGTGGGAGAACCTCGCGTGGCTGCGCGAGCGGACGGCCCTGCCGATCCTCGTCAAGGGCCTCCAGCACCCGGACGACGCGCGTCTGGCCCTCGCTCACGGGGCGGACGGGATCGTGGTCTCGAACCACGGCGGCCGCCAGCTCGACGGAGCGGTGGGCTCGCTCGACGTGCTCCCCGGGATCGTCGAGGTGGTGGCCGGTCGGGTGCCAGTCCTGTTCGACAGCGGGGTCCGGTGTGCCGCGGACGCGTTCAAGGCGCTCGCACTCGGCGCCTCGGCGGTGTGTCTCGGGCGGCCGTATCTGTACGGGCTCGCGCTCGCGGGTGAGGCCGGCGCTCGTGAGGTGTTCGAAGGCTTCCGGGCCGAATTCGACCTCACGATGGCGGTGGCAGGGGTGAACCGGATCGGCGAGATCACGCGGGACACCGTGACGCGGGACACTGTGGCGCGAACAAAGCCGGAGGCCGGGTGAGTGGACGCCCACACGGCATACTGGACCGATGGAAGTCTGGCAGAAGCTTCAGATCAAGCCTGACATGACGCTGGCCGTGCTCAACGCACCCGCCGACGGTCCTGACCTCTCCGGGCCGCTCGAGGTCGCGACGGACGCCGAGTCGGCGGCCGCCGTGATCGTCTTCGTCAAGGACCGGGCGGAGGTCGGCTCCCAGGGGTCGAGAGGGGTGCGCGCGGCGCTCGAGGACCGGCTCGTCTGGTTCGCGTACCCGAAAGCAAAGAAGCTCGGCACCGACCTCAACCGGGACATCCTCGCCAAGGAGCTCATCGCGCGGGGTGTGGACCCCGTGCGGCAGGTCTCGCTCGACGACGTGTGGTCGGCGCTCCGGTTCCGCCCGGCGTTCCGCGACGCGCGCTAGGGACCGCTCCCTCCGCAACAACGACGGCCAGATGAGAAGCACGGCTCCCGCACAACGACGTCAGGGGACAGACGAATTCTCGCGCTGGCCATCGCGCTGATCACCCGGCGCTGGGCGACTGTCCGAACACGTGCCGTCGGATCCAGGCGTGCATCGCGATGGCCGCTGCGGAGGCGGCGTTGATCGAGCGGGTCGAGCCGAACTGCTCGATCGAGAGCGTGGCCTGGGCGGCGGCGTGCACCTCCGGGGTCAGGCCGGGGCCCTCCTGACCGAAGACGAGGACGCAGCGGCGAGGCAGCTCGTAGGTCTCGAGCGGCACGGAGTCGGGGAAGATGTCGACGCCGAGGATCGGGAGCTCCTCGGACTCGGCCCACGCCACGAACTCCTCGACGGTCGCGTGGTGGCGGATGTGCTGGTAGCGGTCGGTGACCATCGCGCCGCGACGGTTCCACCGCCGTCGTCCGATGATGTGCACCTCCTGGGCGAGGAACGCGTTCGCGGTGCGGACCACGGTGCCGATGTTGAGGTCGTGCTGCCAGTTCTCGATCGCGACGTGGAACTCGTGGCGGCGGGTGTCGAGCTCAGCGACGATCGCCTCGTGCCGCCAATAGCGGTAGCGGTCCAGGACGTTGCGGCGGTCTCCGTGCTCGAGCAGCTCGGGATCCCACTGCTCGCCCTCGGGCCAGACGCCCTCCCACGGGCCGACGCCCACCTCGTGCTCGCGCTCTTCGGTCACCGGACCAGCCTATTCGAGCCGATCGGCGTTCCAACGCGTACGGGACTACCGCCTAGGCCCTCGTCACCGTCCACGCCCGCCGGACGAGACCCTCTGAATTCCGCGGATCGGTGCCGGCCGGAGGCCCTGTCCCGCCCAGTACGCGTACTGGGTGGGACGGCCCCCAGGCCGGAGCGGCTGTTAGTGCGTGCGGTCGCCGAGCGTGAACGCGAGCGAACCCTTCGCGGGCACCGTCACGGCCGCAAAGCCGTGCGGATCCACCGTGACGGTCTTGCCCGTGCACGCGCCCCCGGGGCCGCCAAGCGACTGGCCGCTGATCACGTCGCAGTACGTGCCCGGCGGCATGCCCGTCTGGACATCCACGGTGCTTGCGGCCGTGCCGTTGTTGATCGCGATCCACGCCTTGTTGCCGCGGCTGAACGCGATGAGGTTCGCGCCGTCGTCGTACCAGTTGGCCACGTCGGAGCCCGCTGCGGCGTTGTGCCATCCGACCATGTGGAGGATCGCGGGCTCGCGGTCCAGACACGCCCACGTGGTGCTGCAGTCCGTGTTCGTCACGTAGCCGTTGGCGTTCGCCGGCGGGGAGTCGTCGCCGCCCGTGAACTTGAAGCCCGAATACACCTGCGCGACGCCGTAGCCGCGGGCCAGGAGGAACTCGGTCGCGAGCACGTTCGTGGCGCCGTCCTTGTAGCTCAGGGTCGAGCCGTTGCGCTCCGTGTCGTGGTTCTGGACGAACGCGAGCTCCTTGTCGGAAGGCAGGAGCCCCGACTCGGCGCCGTAGTTCTTGAGCGACGCGACGTTCCCCGTGAACGCCGACTTGAGCTGGTACGCGCCGTCGAACCCGAGCAGCGAGCCCTGGCCCTCGAACGCCTCGGGGGCGAGCTGCCCGGTGCTGCCGGGGAAGACCTCGAGCGCCATGTACGGCCGGTCGCCGTCGACGGTGTCGCGGAGGCGCCCCTCGAGCGCCGCGAGATCGGTCTGCCCGATGTGCTTCGCGGCGTCCACGCGGAACCCGGAGACGCCGTAGCCGAGCAGCTTGTTGAGGTACCCGGCGAGCGTCGAGCGGACCTTGTCCGATTCCGTCCGGAGGTCCGCGAGGCCCAGGAGCTCGCAGTGCGTGACCTCCTGGAAGCTGTTCCAGTCGTGGATTCCGTTGTCGGGTTCGGGGCAGTCCGCAGGGTAATGGTGGAAGTCCGCGTACCCGTAGTCGGGGTAGCTGTAGTGGCTGTAGGAGACGCCGCCGTAGGAGAGGCTGCCCTGTCCGGTCGTGTGGTTGATGACCGCGTCGACGTAGACCTTGACGCCGGCGTTGCGGCACGTGGACACCATGGCCTTGAACTGGTCCTCGTTGCCCATGCGGCTCGTGAGGTTGTAGTCGACCGGCTGGTAGACCTCCCACCACGGGTGGCCGTCGCGCGTGAGGGAGTCCTGCGGCGGCGCGACCTGCACGCCCGCGTAGCCGTTGGGGCCGAGGAACTGGGTGCATTCCGTCGCGACCGAGCCCCAGTTCCATTCGAACAGGTTCGCGATGACGTCCTTGAAGTGCTGCGGCGACGTCTGGTTGGAGGCCGCGTGGAGGGGAGGCGATCCGGGCGATCCACCCGGATCAGCGCCCGCTGGCGGCGCCGCGAGGAACATGGCGGCCGCCGTCGCGGCGGCCGCGAGACTCACGAGCTTGCGCCCGGGGATGCGAGTGAAAGAGACCATGAAGTGCACCTATCCGATCCGGATCGTGGGGCAGGGCGGTGCCGACGAGAACCGGCACGGCCCCACTCTCCGTGACGGGCGTCACACAGGTCAAGGACTTAGTCACGATGATTGACAGATTCGACAAGCGGCGTGCGTCAACGTCGAGACCTTCCGCCGTTGACCCGCGCTCACCGGGCACTTACATTCGCAATTGGGGTCATCACAGAATCAAGACAGAAGAGCGACGCCGTGAAGCGGCGTCCGGGGCATTGGTTTCGACCCGGATCTGGGCGGGTGCTGGTGCGGGCTGTCCCTTCTTCCACGCGAAGGAGGAAACGATGATGCTCAAGCGAATCGCGGGTGGCCTAGCCACCACGGGGCTCCTGGCCGTCGGCTTGGCTGCCGGCGCAGCGCCGGCCTCGGCGACGACCACGGGGACCGATCACAGCCAAGTGATCAACTCGGCCGTCCCAGGAACGTGCGACAGCGAGGCCGGCTTCACGACCTTTGTCGGGACAGGCAATACGGTGCAGCACCTCACGGTCAACAACGCGGGAGACAGCTGGTTCACAACAACGACCGAAGGCACCGTGACCCTGACCACCGTGTGGCACGGTTCCCTGGGCACGTGGACTGGGCACCTCCAAGAGTGGTTCGGCGCCGCGGACAACAACCAGAACGGGGTGCAGCACGCGACCTTCAACTTCCAAGGCGTGAGCACGTCCAACTCCGCGAGCACTATCGATATCCATGCGGCCTTCACCACGACAACGAACGCGAACGGCGTCGTGACCGTCAACAACCTGACGATCAGCTGCCGATAGGCCGTGCCCGGCAGCCCCGGACCGCAGGTCCGGGGCCGCCCGAAGCTCAGTGAGGATGCTTGACCCATGAGCAGCGTCGAATTCGATCTTGAGACGACAGCGAGCCCAGAGAAGGTGCGGGCCGCGCTGATCGACTTCTCCGAACGCCGCCCGAAGCTGTGGCCGGGCATCGAGCCTTCGTTGTACGAGGTCTACTCCGTCGGCGAGACCACAGCCGACGTACGCGAGGGCACCAAGGGCCCGGGCGGGAAGATCTGGGCGCACGAACATTACGACTGGTCCGACCCGGAGACCGTCCGCTGGACCGTCCAGAAGAGCAACTTCTCTGCACCCGGGAGCTACGTGTCGGCTACCCTCTCCCCCGGCCGTGGCGGCGGCAGCATCGTCCACATCTCCTGGGACCGTACGGGAAGCACCGCTCTCGGCCGGCTGATCTGCTGGATCATCAGGAGGTCGAACGGCAAGCCCGTCGCGGCGTCGTTCCAGCGGGGCCTGACGGCCCTTGAGCGGAGCTAGCGCCTACGCCGCGTACACCGTCACCGCGGCGGCCTTCGCCACGAGGACGACGGCGGCCCCCGGCCCGAGATCCAGCTCGGCGGCCGCCGCCGGGGTCAG
>NZ_JBKZWT010000256.1:0-5189 GCF_047759905.1 Sinomonas sp. G460-2
GGTGCCTGTGGATAACTTCGGCGCGAGGAGCGGCCTTCCCGGCAGACTGTGCGGTATGACCCGACGTGCCCCGCTGCCCGATCCGCTCCGAGACCAGCCCTTCACGTTCACCGAAGCCCTCACCGCAGGGGTCACCCCTGGACGGCTTCGCGCCAAGGACCTCGAGCACTGCAGCCGCGAGATCTATCGGGCAGGAACCCACGATCCGGGTCTCGCGGAGCGGCTCGAGGTCCATCTCGCGGTCACGCCACTGGCCTGGGGATCGCATCGAACAGCGGCCAAGCTGCAAGGACTCCCCCTCCCCCCGTGGTGCGACGAGCACGATCTACTGCACCTCAGCAAGCCGGACCATCTTCCGCGGGTGCGCCGGAAGGGAGTCGTCGGGCATCGCGTTAGGGTCCGGCCAGGCGAGCTTCATCATGTCAACGGCTCATGCGAGTTGGCTCTGACTCAGTCCCGGAGACCCTCCTGCGCCTCGCAATGGAGGCGGCGGGTCTCCCGGAACCGGAACTCCAACTTCTGCTGTACACCGACAATCCGAGATCGCCAACCGCCGACATTGGATACCGACGCTATCGACTTGCGATCCAGTACGAAGGGAGCCACCATCTCGACGAGGCGCAGCGCCTCAGCGACGCGCGCCGCGATCGCGCGTTCCGCCGAGCCGGATGGATGGTGATTCTTGTCACCGTGGACGATCTTCGCGACGACTTCCGAGGAGTGATTCGGCGGATCCGGCGCCATCTCGCCGAACAGGCCGCCTGAGACCCACGGGACGTGACCCCTGTACGGCCCCCAACCCACGGGACGTGACCCTTGAACGGCTAGCGGCCCACGAACCAATCCTGCAGCTTCTTCAGCCGCGCCCGGATCTGTTCCTCGTTGGCCTGGGCGACGGCCGGCCCGCCGCACAGCTCGCGGAGCTTCGTGTGGACGACGCCATGCGGAGTCCCCGTGCGCGCACTCCAGGCCGACACGTTCTTCGCGAGCTCGTTCCGGAGATCCATGAGCCGGCGATGGTCCGGGACGCCGGCTGGCGACGACGTTGGCCCCGTGCTCTTGCGCCGCGACACGTGCTCCTGCTGGCGCTGGCGCAGGAGCGCCGCGACCTGCTCCGCGTCGAGCAGCCCGGGGATGCCGAGGAAGTCGAGCTCCTCCTCGGAGCCGACTTCGCCCCCCATGCCGAATTCGCCGCCGTCGAAGAGGACGCGGTCGAACGCGGCCTGCGACTCGAGCGCCTCGTATTTGCCCTTTGCGAGCGTGTCGGAGGCCTTCTCCTCGCGGTTGGCCTCGTCGATGAGCGATTCCTCGAGGTCCATGAGCCCATCCTCGTCCGAGGACGGGCGGTCGAGCGCGTGATCGCGCTCCACCTCCATCGAGTTCGCGAGCGCCATGAGCTGCGGGACCGAGGGCAGGAAGACCGACGCGGTCTCGCCTCGCTTGCGGGCGCGCACGAAGCGCCCCACGGCCTGGGCGAAGAACAGCGGCGTCGACGTCGACGTCGCGTAGACACCCACGGCGAGCCGTGGCACGTCGACCCCCTCGGACACCATGCGCACGGCGACCATCCACCGGGCGGCGCCGTCGGAGAATTCCTCGATCCGGTTCGACGCCTTCGCGTCGTCGGACAGGATGATCGCCGGCGACTCGCCCGTGATCTTCTTGAGCTGCCCCGCGTACGCCCTCGCGTCGTCGTGGTCGGTCGCGATGACGAGGCCGCCGGCGTCGGGCACTGTACGCCGCACCTCGGTGAGCCGCCGGTCGGCGGCGGCGAGGACGGCGGGAATCCACTCGCCCTGAGGGTTGAGCGCCGTGCGCCACGCCTGCGCGGTGACGTCCTTCGTGACGGCAGCCTCGCCGAGCGACGCCGCCATCTCCTCGCCCGCGCTCGTGCGCCACCGCATCTGCCCCGAATACGCCATGAAGATGACGGGACGGACCACGTGGTCGCGCAGCGCCTGCCCATAGCCGTACGTGTAGTCGGCCTTCGACCGGCGGATCCCGTCAGGGTCCTCGGCGTAGTCGACGAACGGAATGGGTGAGGTGTCGGAGCGGAACGGCGTTCCTGTGAGCGCGAGCCGGCGCACCGCGGGCTCGAACGCCTCGCGGAGGCCGTCGCCCCACGAAAGCGATTCGCCGCCGTGGTGGATCTCGTCGAGGATCACGAGCGTCCGCGCTGCCTCGGTCTTCGCGCGGTGCAGGAGCGGCTTGCTCGCGACCTGCGCGTAGGTCACGGCGACGCCGCGGAAGTCGCGGCCGTGCTGACCGTCGGAGTTCTTGAAGTTCGGGTCGATCGCGATGCCGACGCGCGCCGCGGCGTCGGCCCACTGCCGCTTGAGGTGATCCGTGGGGGCCACGACCGTCACGCGGTTGACGAGTCCCTGCTCGAGGAGCGTCGATGCTATGCGGAGCGCGAACGTCGTCTTGCCTGCGCCGGGCGTCGCGACGGCGAGGAAGTCGCGCGGCGCGCGGCCGAGGTACCTGTCGAGCGCCTCCTGCTGCCACGCTCGGAGCTTGGGAGCCGTGCCCCACGCGGCGCGTTCGGGGTAGGCGGGAGAAATCCGCGCGGCGACAGCGTGGTGGCCAGGGTTGTTTTCCTGCCCGCCGAAGAGCGTTTCCGTCACGCGCGTCCCGCTTCACGAACGACGGGCGACGGCGCGCGCGTCCTCGAGCCGGCCACGGAACCGAGGAGGGCGGAGACGGCGAGCATGCCCACGAGAAGTGCGAACACGCCGGCCCCCGGGACGCTGCCGGGGGTGAGGAGCAGGGAGTAGAGCGCTCCGGCTCCGGCGGTTCCAATCACTCCACCGAGCATATCGGCCAACTGGAGCGAGGCCGAATTCCTCCCGCGCTCGGCCGCGTCGCTCAGGTCGAGGAGCAGCACGGACGTCGTCGTGGTCGCGAGGCCCATGCCCATCCCCGCGACGGCCCAGGCTCCCGCGAGCAGCCACGGCGTGGCCTGCGCTGCGACCACGGTCGCGACGCCCGCCATACACGCAGCGAGAAGGGCTGGGCCGACCACGAGGTAAGTGGGCCGCGCGAGCCACCCCTTGGTCTGCACGACCGAGCCCGCGGTCCACCCGATCGCCCCGCCTGTCAGCGCAAGCCCCGCGATCGAGGGCTCGAGCCCGTAGCGGTCCACGAGCATGAGGGGGATGAACGCCTCGGCGCCAAAGAAGGCAAGCGTCAGGAGCCCGCGCACCACGATGACCGCGGGCAGGCCGCGGGCCACACGCACCACGCCGCGCGGGAGCAGCCGAGGGATCGTGACGACCACGGCCACGAGGCCCGCGAGGCCGAGGAGCCCCAGCACGAACGGGTTCACGGCCTCCCTCGTCTGCGGATCGGCCAAGGACTGCGTGGCCCACTGCGCCGCCGCGACGCCGGCGGCGAGCGCAAGTCCGAGGAGGGCGCGCCGTCGTCCTTCGCCGGCGCCCATGGCGTGCTCCTGTGGCGCGCCGAGGCTCCGCACGCGGGGCCACGTGAGCAGCACGGCGACGACGACAATTGGCGCGACGCCGAAGAACGCCCACCGCCAACTCGCGTGCTCGGCGAGCAGTCCGGACACGTACGGCCCGACGAGCGACGGCACCACCCAGGCCGCTGAGAACCAGCCGAACAGGACGGGCTGAAGCGCGGCCGGGAGCGCTTGGCCGATGATCACGTAGACGGGCACAATCATGAATCCGGCTCCGGCCCCCGAGACCATCCGGCCGAGCGTGAACGCGCCGAAGTCCCAGGCCCCGCCGCACAGGAGCAGGCCTGCGGTCATGAGCCCGAGGCCCGTCAGAAGCGACGGCCGCGCCCCGGCGACGTCGCACCACGAGCCCGCCGCGGCGGTTGCCGCCATCGAAGCCGTGAGGTAGAGCGAGAACGCCAGACCATACGCTCGGGCTCCGCCGAGCTCGCTCGCGACGACGGGCATCGCGGTCGTGACGGCCATCGCCTCGAACGCGCTGCACGTGACGATCGCGAGCAGACCGACGACGAGTCCTCGGTAGGCCCGGGACATGAGCCCCTGGGCCTCGCGGACCGCCACCTAGGCGTCGTTGCCCGGGCGCAGCCCCTCGTAGATCTCCTTGCAGGTGGGGCAGACCGGGAACTTCTTGGGGTCACGACCCGGCGTCCAGACTTTGCCGCACAAGGCGATCACGGGCTCGCCCGTGAGGGCGGACTCCATGATCTTCTCCTTGCGCACGTAGTGCGAGAAGCGTTCGCGATCGCCCGGTTCGAGCTCCTCGCGGACCTCCTCGCGCTCGATCGTCGTGGTCGAGCCGGAGGTGGAGGGGTCCCGCGGATCGTTCCCGTACGGATCGAAGGGGTCAGCTGTGCTCATGCGTCCATGCTAGCAACGGGCCCCGACAGTGGCGGGCGGGCGGCGCGCTTGCGAGGCGTCCGACGGCGCCCGCGTCCTTGAGGATCACTGCCTCCATGGCGTCAGCCCACCTTGGTCAGGGCCGCGTACACTTCCGGGCCCCGCCGGTCGAGCCAGCTGCCGCCGAGCCACGTGCCGAGCGCGGCCAGGGCGCCGCCCAGCACGAGGCCGACCAGGAGCGCCACCCAGCCGAACGCGCCTCCACCCGCTCCGGAGGCGAGCACCACGAGCACGATCTCCGGCAGGACGAGCAGGCCGAGCCCCACGAGCCCGCCGAGCTGGACGAAGATCGTTTGGGCCGTGTTGCCCGGCGGCCGCTTGAACGGGCTCTCGCCAGGGAGCGGCACGGCCACGACGAAGCGCGACGACACGACCGACGCGAGCCCGACGCCGCTCAGGAGCACCCCGAACACTAGCCCGAGATAAGCGGGAAGGAGCTGCCAGCGGCCCGAGACCGCGAACGGCACGACCGTGATGAGGATCGCGACGGGGACGGCGAACGTCAGGAGCGCGAGCGCCCTCCCGCGCCGGTCGTCGCTGCCCCGGACTCCGGCGGAGAGGTGGAGTGCGAACGCCGTCGAGTCGTACGAGATGTCGCTCGCGAGGGACCACGCGAGGAGGAACGCCGCGAGCGGCCCCGACAGGAGGAACACCTCGGAGTTGTGGCGCTGGACCGAGGAGAAGTAAAGGATCACGGGCAGGAGCGGCACGATGATGAGCGCGGCGGCGTAGCGCGGGTCCCGGATCCAGTACGTGAGCGAGCGCGCCGCGATGGCGCCCCACGGGGTGGCGGGCATCCAGCCGAACGCCCCGA
>NZ_JBKZWT010000257.1:0-5188 GCF_047759905.1 Sinomonas sp. G460-2
GGATCCGCGTGACGAAGACGGCCCCCAGGAGGCCGATGACCGCGGCGGCGACGTAGAGCGAGATGTAGCCGCCCCAGAACGTGACGAACGGGTAGGCAATGAGCGGCGCGACGACCTGCGGGAGCGAGTTCGCGATGTTGATGACGCCGAGGTCCTTGCCGCGGTCCGCGGCCTTGGGGAGCACTTGGGTGATGAGGGCGAAGTCGACCGCGAGGTACGTCCCGAAGCCGATGCCGAGGATGCAGGCCCCGACGATCGCCCCAGGCCATACCGGGAAGAAGCCGATGGTCAGCGAGGCCGCCGCGATGATGACCGAGGAGCCGATCACGAGCGGCTTGCGCTTGCCCATGCGATCGGAGAGCTTCCCGCCGATCACGCTCGTGATGATCACGAACACGGCGTAGAGCCCCGTCAGGATGAGCACGCCGGTCGCGGGGTCGATGCCCTGAGTGTCCTTCAGATGCACCGCGTCCGTGAGGAAGAAGAGCAGGTACAGGGTGACCATGTGGTTGCCGATGTTCACGAGGAGCCGCGTGATCCACGCCCAGCCGAAGTCGGGGTAGCGGAGCGGGTTGACCCAGAAGCCCGCGAGGAACCGCCCGAGCGAGAACGGTCCGATCGTGGCACGGGGCAGCGGGTCGTCGGCCGCGCTCGTGAGGTAGAGGACCACGCCGAGGATGAGCGCGGCGCCGCAGATCACGTAGCCGAGCGCGAAGTTTCCGGCGACCACGGCCGCGATGACCGCCCCGAGAAGCACGCCAGCGGTCTGGCCCATGGCCCCCAGCCCGCCCACGGTGCCGCGCTGCTCGACCGGCGCCCGGTCCGGGATCGCGGCGGTGATCGCCGCGTACGCTCCGTTGGCGCCGAGCTGGACGAAGCACCACAGCGCGGTCGCGGCGGCGACGTTCGGGGCGCCCGCGAGGCCTAGGAGCGCGACCGTGCCCAACAGCGCACCGATGAGCACCCACGGACGACGGCGGCCGAAGCGACTCCACGTGCGGTCCGAGAACGCGCCGAAGAGCGGGTTGGCCACGAGGGCGACGGCGGCGCCCGCCCCCGTGATGAGGGCCAGGATGCCCTCCTTGTTGCTCGCGTCGAACGCCTGCGCCTGTTGGCCGATGAGCACCTGGATCGGGCCGAAGAACGCGGCGTTGATGCCGACGTTCACGAGCACGAGGCCCGTGATCCACAGGCCCTTGACCCGCTGGACGGGCTCTGCGAGCGCAGACTGGGGAACGTCCTCTTGGTGCGAGGCCCACGCGGTCATTCACGGCTCCCGGCTTGTGGTGGCCCCGGCCGTGGCCGAGGTGGTGCTGTCGCACTCAGATTAGTAGGACAGGAGCCCGCGCGGGCCATCGATGGCGCGCTCTCATCGAGTGTGTCTGAAGATAGTGCCGGCGCGTGGATTCATCGCGTCGCGACGATGTGCCGCGCTGCCTCCGCGATGGCCTCGGCGTCGATCCCGGCCCAGGCCATCAGCTCCTCCCCCGTGCCAGAGCCGGGCATCCCGCGGACCGCGAGGTGTTCGAGCTGGATGGCGGTCCGGCCGCCCTCGAGCAGGCTCTCGGCCACGGCCGAGCCGAGCCCGCCTTCGGGGTGGTGGTCCTCCGCGACGACGAACCGGCCGCCCGTCGCGCTCGACGCCGCGCGCAGGGCCGCCCCGTCGATCGGCTTGACCGAGTAGCAGTCGATGACCCGCGCGCGGATTCCCTCCTCCGCGAGCCGGTCCGCGGCCTCGAGGCATGCGTGAACAGTGACGCCGGCCCCCACGAGCGTCACGTCGCTGCCGTCCCGCAGCGTCTTGGACCCGCCCACTGCGAAGTCCTCGCCGGCGCCGTACAGAACCGGGTAGGCCCCGCGCGTCGTCCGCAGGTAGCTGATGCCGCTCGTCTCCGCCATGCGCTCGACGAGGGCGGCCGCGCTCGTCGCGTCGCTCGGGTACAGGACCGTGGAGCCGTGGACGGCTCGCATCATGGCGAGGTCTTCGAGCGCCATCTGGGACGGGCCGTCGGCGCCGATCTCGAGGCCCGCGTGCGAGCCCGAGAGCCGGAGGTTGGCCTGCGAGACCGCGCCCATGCGGATGAAGTCGTGGGCGCGGGTGAAGAACGCCGCGAACGTCGACGCGAACGGCTTGTAGCCCCGTACGCTCAGGCCCGTCGCCGCGGCGATCAGCTGCTGCTCGGCGATGAACATCTCGAAGTAGCGGTCGGGGAACTCCTTGGCGAACTGGTTGGCGTACGTCGAGTTGCTCACCTCGGCGTCAAGGGCGACGACGGCGGAGTCCGCGGCTCCCAGCGCGGCGAGGGCCTCGCCGTAGGCCTTGCGCGTCGCGATCTTCGCGCCGAGCTCGTACCGCGGGAGCTCGGCCTGGCGGGCCGTGCCCCGTCGAGGCGAGTCGCCGCCGTCGTGCTCTGCACCACCCTCTGCGCCACGCTCTGGACCACCCTCTGGAAGCGGCCCGCGCACCGTCAGCTCGCGCGGGCCTCCGAGCTCCGTGATGGCGCGCTCGGCCATGTCCTCGGGGAGCGGCTTCCCGTGCCAATCCGGCCTGTCCTCGATCTCGATGAAGCCCTTGCCCTTGATCGTCTTCGCGATGATCACGGTGGGCTGGCTGCGCGAGCCGTTGGCCGCGCCGTCTTCCGCGTTCGTGAGCGCTTCGTCGATGGCCGCAATGTCGTGGCCGTCGATCACGAGGACGCGAGCGCCGAACGCCTCGGCGCGGCGGGCGTACGCCGCGGTGTCCCACCCGAGATCGGTCTCGCCGCGCTGGCCTAGGCGATTGATGTCGAACAGGGCCACGAGGTTGGAGAGCTCATAGTGGGAGGCCTTGTCGAGCGCCTCCCAGATCGAGCCCTCCGCGAGCTCGCTGTCGCCGCAGAGCGCCCACACGCGGTACGGGAGCTTGTCGAGGTACTTCCCGGCGAGGGCGATGCCGACGGCGTCGGGGAGGCCCTGCCCGAGCGAGCCCGTGGCGACGTCGACCCACGGGAGCACAGGCGTCGGGTGGCCCTGGAGCCGCTGGCCGAAGCGCCGATAGCCGGTGAGCAGTTCGTTCTCCGAGATGACGCCGACGGCTCGGAACACCGAATAGACGAGCGGCGAGGCGTGGCCCTTCGAGAAGACGAGGTGGTCGTTGCGCGGATCGTCGGGCCGGTCCCAGTCGTAGCGCAGGTGCCGGCCCATGAGCACGGCCAGCAGGTCCGCGGCGGACATGGACGACGTCGGGTGACCGGATCCCGCGCTCGTGCTCGAGCGGATCGAGTCCACCCGCAGCTGCGCGGCCAGTTCGGCGACGGTCTCGAGATCCGGAATCGTCAGGGTCGTAGTCATGGCGTGACCTTCCGTGTCGACGGCGGTACGAGTACCTCCATTACCCGACGACGTCGGGCCGCAAGCAAGGTCTTAGCCAGCACGGGTCTCCCCGAGGGCGGACGCTCCCCTCGAGAGCGCAGGTTCCGTGCGAGAGCGCAGGCTTCCACGCCGGCAAACGTGCGCCCTCACGGCAGCAGTGCGCCCTCGCGGCAGCCAGTTCGGTCAGGGCGCCGGGGTCACAGCCTCCGCCCCGTACTGGTTCACCCTGTGCCAGTGCGTTCCCGGGCCGAGCTCCACGGGTTCGGCTCCCGGGAGCTCGAGGGATGCGGTAGCCCCCGTCGGCACCACGGCCTCGACCTCAAGGGCCCCTCCGTCCCCGAGCCGCCACGCGATCGACGCGGTCCCGTACGGCGTCTCATGCCGGGCCGAGGCGTGCGTGAGCCCACCGCCGGGACGCGGCCGGAAGAGGATCCGCCGGTACCCGGGCTCGGCCGGCGCGATGCCCGCCACGACGCGGTGCATCCAGTCCGCGACCGCTCCGAGCGCGTAGTGGTTGAACGAGGTCATCTCGCCCGGGTTCACCGTGCCGTCGGGGAGCATCGAGTCCCAGCGCTCCCAGATGGTCGTGCCACCCTGCGAGACCTGGTACAGCCACGAGGGGCATTCCTTCTCGAGGAGCAGCCCGTACGCAGCCTCGTCCTCGCCGGCGAGCGAGAGCGCGTCGGAGACCACTGGCGTCCCCGCGAACCCGGTGCCCACGCGATAGCCGTTCTCCCGGACGAGCTCGGCCAGGCGCCGGCCGGACGCGGCGCGAGAGGCCTCGTCCGGCAGGAGGCCGAACACGAGCGCGAGCGCATACGCGGTCTGCGCGTCGGAGGCCATGACGCCGTCGGCGTGCACGTACTCGTTCGCGAAGGCGGCCGAGACCTCGGCGGCGAGGGCCGCGTAGTGGCGTTCGTCGTCGTCCTTGCCGAGGATCCCCGCCGTCTTGGCGAGGTGCTCGGCGGAGCGCGCGAAGTACGCCGTGGCCACGAGGTACGGGTCCGTCATGGCGCGTGTGGGGTCCTCGGGCGGGGCGGTGGGGTCGAGCCAGTCGCCGAGCTGCTGGCCGTTCGCCCATACGCGGGACGGGCCTGCGAGCCGATCCATGAGGTCAACCCACGCCTTCGCGCTCTCGTACTGCTGGGCGAGGACGCCGGCGTCGCGGAAGCGCTCGTAGAGGGTCCACGGGGTCAGGACGGCGACGTCGCCCCACACGGCGCCGGGCCGGATGGGGGTCCAGTAGTCGCCGCCCGGGATCACGGGCACGTACCAGGGCACGGTGCCGTCCTCGAGCTGCTCTGCCGCGACGTCCTTGAGCCACGACGCGAGCATGCCCGAGCAGTCGTAGAGGAAGCTCGCGGTCGGTGCGAAGACCTGGATGTCGCCGGTCCAGCCCAGGCGCTCGTCGCGCTGGGGGCAGTCAGTAGGAATATCCACGAAGTTCCCGCGCATGCTCCACAGCACGTTCTCGTGCAGCCGGTTGACGTCCGGATCGGAGCATTCGAACCAGCCCGTGCGCTCCATGTCCGTGTGGTAGACCCCCGCGACGATGCCCTCGAGGGGGTCGCCGCCGGTCCATCCGTCCACCTCGGCGTAGCGGAAGCCGTGGATCGTGAAGCGCGGCTCCCACGTCTCGGGGCCGCCTCCGGCGAGCGTGTAGCGGTCCGTCGCGTCGGCCCCGCGCAGGGGCCGCGTGTAGAGCTCGCCGCCCTGGAGCACCTCGGCGTGGCGGAGGGTGACGGTGTGGCCGGGCGCGCCGTCAACCGTGATCGCGAGGCGTCCCACGAGGTTCTGGCCGAAGTCGAGGAGCAGCTTGCCCGAGGGCGCGGCCCAC
>NZ_JBKZWT010000258.1:0-5175 GCF_047759905.1 Sinomonas sp. G460-2
AGCTGCCCGGCCGGGTCGTCGCGACGTTCTTCCGGGGCCACCCGACGGTCCTCGACGGGGCGCTCAACGCGCCGCACCCGGACGCGGTCGCCGCGGGGGAGTGCTGATGGACCGCACCATCCCGGCGCTCGTCATGCTCGGGCTCGCGGTGGCCCTCGCCGTCCTCCTCT
Source organism: Sinomonas sp. G460-2 (assembly GCF_047759905.1). Taxonomy (NCBI): domain Bacteria; kingdom Bacillati; phylum Actinomycetota; class Actinomycetes; order Micrococcales; family Micrococcaceae; genus Sinomonas; species Sinomonas sp. G460-2. The sequence continues at coordinate 171 of NZ_JBKZWT010000258.1, forward strand.
GGGTGGGCTGGCGCGGACGCCAGCGACGGCAGGCCGAGGTGCCCGCCCCGCAGGCCACGCCCGACGACCCGGGTCCCGAGCGCTACCGCACCGAAGGCCAGTACGTCACGACGACGACGGCGGGCGATTGGCTGGACCGGCTCGCGGTCCATGGCCTCGGCCTCCGGACGAAGGCCGACGCGGCCGTGTACGACGGCGGCGTCCTCTTCGAGCGGGCCGGCTCGGGACCGCTGTGGGTCCCCGCGGGCAGCATCGACGAGGTGCGCCTCGAGAGCGGGATGGCCGGGAAGTTCGTCGAGCGCGACGGCCTCGTGGTGCTGGGCTGGCGGCTCGGCGACCACGCCGTGGACACGGGCTTCCGCACGCGCGTCCCCGAAGACAAGACTGCCCTCAAGGCAGCGATCGAAGACCTCATGAGTTCAGGGCGTCCCGGCGACACCGGCCTCCCGCAGGACCAGGAAGAAGAGTGAACAGTGACTGAAATGGGAATGTCGGCGACGAAGAGAAGCACGCCGGCGGTGCTCGTGCTCGAGGACGGCCGCGTGTTCCGCGGCCGCAGCTACGGTGCCGTCGGCACGAGCCTCGGCGAGGCCGTGTTCGCGACCGGTATGACGGGGTACCAGGAGACCCTGACGGACCCGTCCTACGACCGCCAGATCGTCGTCCAGACCGCGCCGCACATCGGCAACACGGGCGTCAACACCGAGGACCCCGAGTCGCGCCGCATCTGGGTGGCCGGCTATGTGGTCCGCGACCCCGCGCGCCGCGCGTCGAACTGGCGCTCTGAGGGAAGCCTCGACGACGAGCTCGAGCGGCAGGGGATCGTCGGCATCCAGGGCGTCGACACGCGCGCCATCACGCGGCACCTGCGCGAGCACCGCACCATGCGCGCCGGAATCTTCTCCGGCCCCGCCGCCGAGCGCACCGACAGGGAGCTCCTCGACGAGGTGCTCGCGAGCGCGACCATGGAGGGCTCGCGCCTCGCGGAAGAGGTGAGCGTGGACGCCGTCTACACGGTCGAGCCGGCCGAGCACGGCTGGGAGGGTGAGCCCCGGTTCACGATCGCCGCGATCGACCTCGGCATCAAGGCCATGACCCCGCACCGCTTCGCCGAACGCGGCGTGCGCGTGCACGTCCTGCCGGCCACGTCGACGCTCGAGGACGTCAAGGCCGTGGAGCCCGACGGCTTCTTCATGTCGAACGGCCCGGGCGACCCCGCGACGGCGGACGCGCAGGTCGCGCTGCTGCGCTCCGTGCTCGACGAGAAGATCCCGTACTTCGGCATCTGCTTCGGCAACCAGATCCTGGGCCGCGCGCTCGGCTTCGGGACCTACAAGCTCCGGTACGGGCACCGCGGCATCAACCAGCCGGTCATGGACCGCCGGACCGGCAAGGTCGAGATCACGTCGCAGAACCACGGCTTTGCCGTCGACGCGCCGCTCGACGGACCCACGAACGCGCCGGAGTCGCAGTACGGGCGCGTCGAGGTGAGCCACGTGAGCCTCAACGACGAAGTCGTCGAGGGCCTCGCGTGCCTCGACATCCCGGCGTTCTCGGTCCAGTACCACCCAGAGGCCGCGGCCGGCCCGCACGACGCCGCGTACCTGTTCGACAGGTTCATCGACCTCATGGACGCCCAGAAGTCCGCGGGCGACGCCGCCCAGACCACGAACGACGCACCGAGTGAGGGAGCGAACTAAATGCCGAAGCGTACAGATCTCACGAGCGTCCTCGTCATCGGCTCTGGCCCGATCGTCATCGGGCAGGCCGCCGAGTTCGACTATTCGGGCACGCAGGCCCTCCGCGTCCTCAAGGAGGAGGGCCTGCGCGTGATCCTCGTCAACTCGAACCCGGCCACGATCATGACCGACCCCGAGTTCGCGGACGCGACGTACGTCGAGCCGATCACGCCCGAGGTCGTCGAGAAGATCATCGCGAAGGAGCGCCCCGACGCGATTCTTCCGACCCTTGGCGGCCAGACCGCGCTCAACACCGCGATCGCGCTCGACAAGAACGGCGTGCTCGAGAAGTACGGCGTCGAGCTCATCGGCGCGAACATCGAGGCGATCGAGCTCGGCGAGGACCGCGAGAAGTTCAAGGGCGTGGTCGAGCGCTGCGGCGCCGAGTCGGCACGCAGCGAGATCGTGCACACGATCGACGAGGCCCTCGGCGCGGCCGAGCGGCTCGGCTACCCCGTCGTGGTGCGCCCGTCGTTCACGATGGGCGGCCTCGGCTCGGGCTTCGCGTACACGGAGGAGGACCTCCGCCGGATCGTGGGCCAGGGCCTGCTCTACAGCCCGACCACCGAGGTGCTCCTCGAGGAGAGCATCCTCGGCTGGAAGGAGTACGAGCTCGAGATGATGCGCGACAAGAACGACAACGTCGTGGTCGTGTGCTCGATCGAGAACTTCGACCCGGTCGGCGTCCACACGGGCGACTCGATCACCGTGGCCCCCGCGCTCACGCTCACGGACCGCGAATACCAGAAGCTGCGCGACGTCTCGATCGCCGTGATCCGCGAAGTCGGCGTGGACACCGGCGGATGCAACATCCAGTTCGCCGTCGACCCGAAGACCGGGCGCGTGATCGTCATCGAGATGAACCCGCGCGTCTCCCGCTCCTCGGCGCTCGCCTCGAAGGCCACGGGCTTCGCGATCGCGAAGATCGCCACGAAGCTCTCGCTCGGCTACACGCTCGACGAGATCCCGAACGACATCACGCAGAAGACGCCCGCGAGCTTCGAGCCGACGCTCGACTACGTGGTGGTCAAGGTTCCACGCTTCGCGTTCGAGAAGTTCCCGGCCGCGGATCCGACGCTCACCACGACCATGAAGAGCGTGGGGGAGGCCATGGCCCTGGGCCGCAACTTCACCGAAGCGCTCCAGAAGGCCCTCCGCTCGCTCGAGCAGCGCGGCGCCCAGCTCGACTTCACGCCCGTGCCTGAGTGGGACGTTCCGGAACTCGTCGAGCAGTCCAAGCGCCCCACGACCGACCGCCTGAGCCAGGTCCAGCGCGCTCTGCTCGGCGGCGCGAGCGTTGACGAGCTCTACGCGGCAACGGGCATCGACCCGTGGTTCCTCGACCAGCTCCAGCTACTCAACGAGGTCGCGAGGGAGATCCGTTCGGAGAGCGTGCTCACGGAGGACCTGCTGCGCCTCGCGAAGCGCCACGGCTTCTCGGACGAGCAGATCGGCGCCCTCACGCACCACTCGGAGGACGTGGTGCGCGGCGTGCGCCAGGCCCTTGGCGTGCGTCCCGTGTACAAGACCGTTGACACGTGCGCGGCCGAGTTCGCGGCGTACACGCCATACCACTACTCCTCCTACGACGAGGAGGACGAGGTCGGCCTCCACTCGAAGCCGTCGATCGTGATCCTCGGCTCGGGCCCGAACCGGATCGGCCAGGGTATCGAGTTCGACTACTCGTGCGTCCACGCGTCGATGGCCCTGCGCAAGGCGGGCTACGAGACGGTCATGGTCAACTGCAACCCCGAGACGGTCTCGACCGACTACGACGTCTCGACGCGCCTCTACTTCGAGCCGCTCACGCTCGAGGATGTGCTCGAGGTCATCGCGGCGGAGGAGCGCACGGGCGGCGTCATGGGCGTCTTCGTCCAGCTCGGTGGGCAGACCCCGCTCAAGCTCGCGCAGCAGCTCGCCGACGCCGGCGTGCCGATCCTCGGGACGTCGCCGGAGGCGATCGACCTCGCGGAGCACCGCGGCGCGTTCGCGAAGGTGCTCGACGACGCGGGCCTCGTCTCGCCGAAGAACGGTACGGCCGTCTCCTTCGACGAGGCCAAGCGCATCGCGGACGAGATCGGCTACCCCGTCCTGGTCCGCCCGTCCTACGTGCTGGGCGGCCGCGGCATGGAGATCGTCTACGACGAGGCGAACCTGCGCCGCTACATCGAGAACGCGACCGAAATCACCCCGGACCACCCCGTGCTGATCGACCGCTTCCTCGAGGACGCGGTGGAGATCGACGTGGACGCGCTCTATGACGGGCGCGAGCTCTACCTCGGCGGCGTCATGGAGCACATCGAGGAGGCCGGGATCCACTCGGGCGACTCGGCGTGCGTCCTCCCGCCCGTCACGCTCGGCACAAACGTGCTCGAGCGCGTCCGGAAGGCGACGACCGCGATCGCCGAGGGCGTCGGCGTCCGGGGCCTCATCAACATCCAGTTCGCCCTCGCCGCGGACGTCCTCTACGTCCTCGAGGCGAACCCGCGCGCGTCCCGCACGGTCCCGTTCGTCTCGAAGGCCACGGGCGTGCAGCTCGCGAAGGCCGCCGCGCTCATCGGCACCGGCGTGACGATCCACCAGCTGCGCACGGCCTACCACATGCTGCCCGAGACGGGCGACGGCGCCGAGATCAGCCCGAACGCGGCGGTCGCCGTCAAGGAGGCCGTCCTGCCGTTCAGCCGCTTCCGGACCCCTGAGGGCACGGTCGTGGACAGCCTGCTCGGCCCCGAGATGCGCTCGACCGGCGAGGTCATGGGCATCGACAAGCACTTCGACACGGCGTTCGCGAAGAGCCAGGCGGCTGCGAACAACGCGCTCCCAACTTCGGGCCGTGCCTTCATCTCGGTCGCGAACCGGGACAAGCGCTCGGTGATCCTCGGCGTCAAGAAGCTCGCGGACCTCGGCTTCGAGATTGTCTCGACGGGCGGCACCGCGGCGGTACTCCGCCGCAACGGAATCCAGGCGACGGTCGTCCGCAAGGTCGGCGAGGGTCCCGGCCCTGCCGGTGTGGATGGCGGCCAGGGCACGATCGTGGACCTCATCAACGACGGCCAGATCGACATGGTGTTCAACACGCCCTCGGGCGGCGATGCGCGCGGCGACGGCTACGAGATCCGGGCCGCCGCGACGTCGAACGGCAAGCCGTGCATCACGACGGTCGCGGAGTTCAACTTCGCGGTGCTCGCGATCGAGGCCATGCGCCAGTTCGAGTGGGGCGTCACGAGCCTCCAGGAGCACGCGGCCCGGCTGCGCGAGGGCGCGGC
>NZ_JBKZWT010000259.1:0-5171 GCF_047759905.1 Sinomonas sp. G460-2
CCGAGGGATCAGCGGGTCACCAAGGTGCCGTTCCGGGCGCCACTTTCGCCCGGTCGGCCTCCTTGAGGAGCGCTCCGAGCAGGAGAACTGCGGAGGCCTTGTCGAGCGGGTTGTTCTTGTTGCCGCATTTGGGGCTCTGCACGCACGAGGGGCAGCCGGACGGACACTCGCACGCCTCGATCGCCGCCCTGGTTGCCGAGAGCCATTCCCGCGCGCGCTCGAAGCCTCGCTCGGCGAAGCCAGCTCCTCCGGGATGGCCGTCGTACACGAAGATCGTCGGCTCCTCGGTGTCCGCGTGGAGCGCCGTGGAGACGCCGCCGACGTCCCACCGGTCGCTCGACGCAACGAGCGGCAGCAGCCCGATGGCCGCATGCTCGGCCGCATGCAAGGCGCCGGGGAACTGGGCCTCGATGAGACCCGCCGCGAAGAGGGTGCGCACATCCATCGTGAACCACACCGATTTGGTGAACAGGTCCCGGGCCCCGAGATCGAGCGGCTCCTCGCCGAGCACCTCGTTAGAGATGAGCGCCTTGCGCTGGAAGGAGACCACTTGGGTCGTCACCTTGACCTCGCCGAAGTGGACGCCCACGGGCCCCCACGTCTCGGCGCGCTGCTCGGCGAGGACCTCGATCTGGGTGATGTCGCGCGCCGTCGTGTAGTAGTCGGGGTTGACCCTCCTGACCACCACGGTGTGCTCAGCCTCGTTGAGCTCCTCGACCAGATAGCTTGCGCCCTGGTGCACGTAGATCGCGCCCGCGTGTGCTTGGTAGTGGGTCTGGGGGGAATCCATCGACCCGAGCACTTGCCCCGTCTCGGACTCGATGATCTGCACGGGTCCGCCGCCATCGGACCTCAGGCTCACCATCCCGGCCGCGCTCTCGGGGTGCGTCCAGTACCATCCGGACGGCCGTTTGCGCAGGAGCCCTTGGCGTTCGAGCTGCCCAAGGATCCCCTCCGCTGCGGGGCCGAAAAGCGCGAGATCGGCCTGTGTGATCGGCTTCTCCGCCGCGGCCGCGCACAGGTGAGGCCCCAAGACGTAGGGGTTCGACGGATCGAAGACGGTCGCCTCGACGGGCACGTCAAAGATCGCCTCGGGGTGATTCACGAGGTAGGTGTCGAGCGGATCGTCGCTCGCGACGAACGCGGCGAGCGCGTCTTGCCCCGCGCGCCCGGCCCGCCCGATCTGCTGGAACAACGACGCGCGGGTCCCCGGCCAGCCGGCGACGAGAACGGCATCGAGGCCAGAGACATCGATGCCGAGCTCGAGCGCCGACGTGCTCGCCACGCCGAGCAGCTCGCCCGTTCTGAGCCGCCGCTCGAGTTCGCGGCGCTCCTCCGGAAGGTATCCGGATCGATACGCGGCGACGCGGCTCTGGAGGCTCGGATCCACCTCGTCGAGATGGCGCTGGGCAATCGAGGAGATCGCCTCGGCCCCGCGACGCGACTTGATGAACGCGATCGTCCGCACGTGGGCCGCCACGAGATTGGCCAGGAGGTCGGAGGCCTCGGCGACGGCGGTCCTCCGCTGCGGCGCGCCGTTCTCGCCGCGAGCCTCGGTGAGCGACGGCTCCCAGAAGGCAACCTCCGTGGCGCCGTGCGGGGAGCCGTCGTCGGTCACCGCAGCAACAGGGGCCCCGATGAGCCGCGCGACGGACGTCTCGGGTTCGGCGGTCGTCGCGGACGCCGCAATGAAGACCGGCTCCGCGCCGTAGTACGCGCACACGCGCCGCAGCCGCCTCAGCAGATTCGCCACGTGGGAGCCGAACACGCCCCGGTAGCTGTGCGCCTCGTCGATCACCACGTAGCGAAGGCGCCGGAAGAACGAGGACCACCACGCGTGGTTGGGCAGGATGCCGAAATGCAGCATGTCCGGGTTCGCGAGGATGACGTTCGCGTGGTCCCGGATCCAGCGCCGCGCGGCCGGGTCGGTGTCGCCGTCGTAGGTCTCGGCACGCACGGTCTTGAGGCCGAGCGCCCGGATCGCCGAGAGCTGGTCGGCCGCGAGCGCCTTTGTGGGGGAGAGGTAGAGCACCACCGCGCCGTCGTCATGGATCCGTCCGGGCTCGTCGAGCACGCGTAATTCGGATCGGTGGACGGCGTCCAGCGCCGGGAGCTGATACGCGAGCGATTTGCCGGAGGCCGTGCCCGTCGCGATGACGACGTGACGTCCGTCGTGCGCGAGCGATGCGGCCTCGGCCTGATGCGTGTACGGCTGGCGAACCCCTAACCGTTCGAACGCGGCGACGAGGTCGGCGTGCACCCACGCTGGCCACGGCGTGGTGCGGGCGCTGCGCGCCGGGATGAGGCGGACGTGGCGGAGCTGCTCAGGCTGTGGGCTGCGCCCAAGGAGAGGAATGAGGGAATCGTGCTGCGCCACTCAAGCATTCTGCCAGTTAGAGCAATCCGCCAGCGCGGCGGAGGGAACGAGCGCGCGAGCCCGCGCGCGGCCAGCTCAGTCGCTGAGCGACGGGCCGTCCGGGTTGCTCGGGTTCTTGAGCATGAGAACGCCCGAAACGTCGCTCCACCCGAGGTGGTGGTACAGGTGCTGCCCGTCAATCGACGCGATGAGCAGCCCCTGGTCGGCGCCGTGCTCGCTCACGGCCGCCGTGAGCGCACGCATCACAAACGAGCCGAGGCCCCGGCGCCGGAAGTCCGGCTCGGTCGCGATCCGGTCGAACACCGCGAACCCATCCGCCACGGCGACGTGACCGCTCGCGGCCAGGTCGCCGTCGTCCGTAGCCACGGTGACCGTGGCGGAGCGCTCCTCGATATCAGTGGTGAGCTTGAGCTCGTCGTCGTTGAGCCAGGGCGCCTCGACGTCCTTGCCCTCGAAGTCCATGATCATGAGCTCTTGGTCCGCGCCGAGCACATCGAGTCCGTGCTGCTCGGCGAGACTCCGGAACCGCAAGTGGTCGTCCGTGAGGATCGTCAGGATGCGCGCTGCGCTGGCCGCGGTGAATTCGGCGAGGCGCGCGAAGTCGTCGTCGCTGGGATCGGCAGCAAAGGCCACCCAGTCGCTCGTCCGGTCGGTCAGCTGGGCCGCGGGAAAGCCGCCGACCCGCTGAGTCGGGTAGTGGCGCGACGAGGCCCAGCCCTCCACCCACGTGGCCAAAAGTTCTTTGAGCTCTGCCTCTGCCATAGCCATGACCATACCGGTACCCGGGGTTTCTGATAACCCTTGTGACGGAACTGTCATCCCATGGCAACCCGGCCGCCACGAACGTTCGCAGGCGGCCTCTCGGTACCCTAGAACACGTGGCTCTGCACCGAATCGTCCTCTTCTACTGCTTCACTCCGCTGGCCGATCCGGAGGCCGTCCGGATGTGGCAGCGCGCGCTCTGCGAGGGCCTCGGATTGCGCGGGCGCATCATCGTTTCCGAGCACGGGATCAACGCGACCGTGGGCGGCGAGCTCGACGCCGTGAAGCGCTACGTCCGCACCACGAAGGAGTACCCCGGGTTTGCCGGGATCGACGTCAAGTGGTCGGACGGCGGAGCCGAGGACTTCCCGCGCCTGAGCGTCAAGGTGCGCCCCGAGCTCGTTTCCTTCGGCGCGCCCGAGCAGCTCACGGTCGACGGCGACGGCGTGGTGGGCGGCGGGACGCACCTGAGCCCGCACGAGCTTCATGAACTCGTCGACGCGCGGAGAGCGGAGGGCCGCGACGTGGTCTTCTTCGACGGCAGGAATGCGTTCGAGGCGCAGATCGGCAGATTCAAGGGGGCGATCGTGCCCGACGTCGACACAACTCGCGACTTCGTGCGCGAGCTCGACTCCGGCGCCTACGACGAGCTCAAGGGCAAGGCCGTGGTCACGTACTGCACGGGCGGGGTGCGCTGCGAGGTGCTGTCCGCGCTCATGCGCAGCCGTGGGTTCGAGGAGGTCTATCAGCTCGACGGCGGGATCGTTCGCTACGGCGAGACGTTCCGCGACGAGGGCCTGTGGGAGGGTTCGCTGTACGTCTTCGATCGGCGCATGCGCCTCGAATTCAGCGACGGCTCGGCCACCTTGGGCCGGTGTGCGCGCTGCGAGAGCCCTACGAGCGACTTCCACAATTGCGCCAACCCGGCGTGCCGCGAACTGACCCTGTTCTGCGCCGCGTGCGCTGCGGGGCCCGAGGAGCTGCGCTGCCCGGGCGGGTGCGCCGAGGCGGCGGAGCCGACTGCCGAAGAGGCGGCCATCGGCGCGCTCAACGCCTGACAATCCTGAACGCGTAGGCCGAAGGGAACCTCCCCGTCGCAGAAACCTGCACCTCGGCCACCGAGTCGGCCACGACCACGAACGCGCGAGTCCACTGCGTGCCGCACGCGTAGTCCGTGTCCACGAGAGCAGTTCCGGCGATCGTCAGGCTCAAGTGCGCCGTCAGGGTCCCGCGGCAGGTGTAGACGACGAAGAGGGTCCCGCTCGGAACGACCGCGCTCGCCAATATTGGCTGCTCCGGGACCACCAGCCCGTAACCGAAGGCGTACGAGACTCCATTCGAATCCGGAAGCGTCTGAAGGGCCCACGAGGACATCATCTCGGGCGTCCATTCCTGCGGTGGCGGCTCCGTCGCCACCGTCGGAGGCGGCTGCGGCGGGTACCGCGGAGTGGGCTGAGCAGACGACGGCGAGCGCTCGCCGAGGGGCGGCAGGCCGTCGTCGTACGTGTAGGCGCACGAGGCGAGCAGGGGGGCCGCGGCGAGCAGCGCGGCGCAAACCAAGGCGATTCCCGACCCCATGGATCGGGACTTCGGACGCGGCCGCCGGCGCGGCATGCTCCACCTCCTCGAGCCCCACTTCTGATCATCCGCCGGAGGGGAATGGCGCGCCAGACGCGAAGCGGCGCGCGGTGAGTGTTAGCCGCGGTATCCGGATCGAGCAAGCACGGAGGTTATCCACATAGCGATCTCCGCGAGGCTCGGTGGCCGGTTCGCGCGATAGCGTGGAGGCACACCCACGGTTCACTGAAGGAGACCCCTTTGCTTGAAGGAGACCCCGTGATCGACGGCCTCGATTCGACCGCCGGCATCGCGGACGCGCCGCGCTCCGACGATCTGGGCCTCCTTCGGGCGCTCGCGGAGGATCTGCGCGCCCTCGGATACACGGTCGACGGCGTCGCTGAGCTCCTCGGCGATGCGGCCCACGCAGCGCTGTCGAGGGACCAGATAGTGCCCGCGCTCGTCGCGACCGAGC